>JAPOUL010000133.1 GCA_026708685.1 Bacteroidota bacterium | reverse complement strand
CGATCCTGTATTCGTTGCTCAATACCTGTACTCTACACGGTGTGAATCCACGGGAGTGGCTGGTGGATGTGTTAACGCGAATAGACATGATTCCACCAGAGGAGCTATACACGTTGCTGCCTCAGCACTGGAAGTCCACACAGCAGGACACACTCGGCAAGGCCGCGTAGGTCAGACTGACCGAGACATGGGTCTCCAGTAACTGCCCACTGCTTCAGAGAAAATTGCCTGCCGTTGTACCATGATTCGCCTGTCAAGCCCAGTGGGATCACTCGCCCAGGTTAACAAAGTTTAGGTGCTTGAGTATATGGGATTTTCGGATAGATACAAAATATCTGTAGGAAAAATGATTTACTCACTCGGGAATCCACCCTGCACTGGGACTGGTTTTGAATGGTCAAATCAGGATCTCAACAACGCTTTGAGTGGCTTGCGTATTTCGAAGCGACAGCACTGTAAAAGATGCAGGGAAACAGACGAACGTTTTGATGCAAAGACCCTTGGGTATCCTGTTTACGGGACTCTCTGCCCCAGATGAATGATGTCTTAAAGAGGCATTCGTCCAGTGGTCGGGCCGAGTTGGCACGTCAAGTGTGCAAAGAATTCAAATTTATTACAGCAAAGGGAAAGGTTCGGACTTCCAGTTGTCTGCCGGCTTTATTGACTCTGGCTACGGAAAAGAAGATCACCATACCACCTGCGGAGTCTCGTTTAGGTCGTCCAAACGCTCGCTTACTTACCGATCCGGTTCCACCTGCCCATCCTGTACCAAGCCGTATTGGTGCGATCAAGGGATTGCACATTGAGTTGGTTCAAACTCGTCATGATTTAGCGCTCTGGAATACACTGATTGACCATGAACATCCTCTGGGTGTGACCAAGTTTGCTGGTCATCAGAAAAAGTATTTGTTCGTCAGTGATTACGGGTATCTGGGAGCCATTGGATTTGCAGCATCGGCTTCGAAGTTGGCATCACATGAAGCTTGGATCGGATGGTCTGACCAACAACGGAGAGCACATCTGTCCCAGATGGTGGGTCTATGCCGTTTTCTTATCCGCCCCGGAGTCAAGTGCAAAAACTTGGGGGTTGTTTCAACAAGATTTGAAACAACCCCCATGAAGAAGGAAGTATGAAGATTCGGTTGGTTCGTTTACAGACAGATTATTGTTAATATTCAAATCTAACACTCATGCGGTGTCGGCATGTGCCAATGAAACAAGAAAAAAACCGAAAACCAAGTGTGTCATCTTTTATTGGCACAGAGAGATTGGTGCTCCAGACAGCGTTGGCAAGTGCAGACTCAAAAATTCATGAGGCCATTTCATCAAAAGTTATAGCAATAAGGCAATACGAATACCTATGAATGCTCTTAGGCATAATAAACGGCGATCATGATAATTGATGATAGTGTTCCCGAACGGTATTCTCCATTGGAAGAATCTCGTCATCGGTCAAAAAATGAAAATAGGATTTTCTTTTGTTGGCAGACAATCTCCCGTTGTTTTGAAGACAAAATCGGATGAACAAATCTATCTGACGATCGGGCATGTCAATGACATCCTGAATGGATTTTTTTGTACGATCATAACTCTCAAGAAATCGTAGTTCTACAATAAGTTCACGATCAATGGTTTGAAGGATGAATTCATAGAGTGCCTCTGTTTGAACCGTCATGTCAATATAACGATACCAGTGTGCAGTATCATTGATTACCCTCATCTGGACTTGACGATCCAGAGTGTACTCTACCAGTTGATTCAATGGACGCGAAAACGCCTCTAAAGAATCATTGTAGGCTGTTGGATGATTGAGCATAACCGCAGATACTGGAAAGATCAATCCTTGAGGAACCATGCCATTCAGAGCCAGAATATTATGGATCAGAAATCGGTGGATTCGGCCGTTTCCATCTTCAAATGGATGAATAAAGACCAATCCGTAGGCTACGATTGCAGCTTGAACTATGGAAGAAACCCCGTTGGTCATCATAAGTTGATGAGATGTCAGTAGCCCCTGCATCAGATCAGAAACATCCTCAGGCTTAGGGCAAACATAATGAATCAGTTCTCTTTGATAGGATATGGTTTGCCCAACAAAATTCTGTATCACGCGATAATCATCACTCTTGAAATGCGGATCAACAATTTGATTCTGCAAAGCAATTAATGACGCTTTGTCACAATAATTTCGTTGATGGGCCAACTTGAGGGATGCCATAAATTTTTCAGTCCTTGATGCATCGGGTTTAATGTTTTCTATTTCAAAAGAGGACTTGGTTTCTTTGCTGTACAGGTAGCTTAACGCTCTTCTAAGGAGTCCAGAAGGGTATTGATCAATCAACCTCATGCATTTATCATGGATATTGATCTGATCCATTTGTGCAAGCTTTTCCGTCTTCCTTACGATTGGACAGAACTCTCTTGGTCCAAGTAAATTATTGATGACGCGATACCTCCGAATTTTTATACCCTCCGATAGTGTGTAATTCAATCTTGGATCAAGTGCGTCTACGTAATTACCCATAGACACGTCCGCAATCGATAGTGTTGAGCCAGTTAAGAACTCATAGAAAAACCAGATTCGCCGAGCGTATTTTCCTGTTGGCTTAGATTTGATATACGCAGTAATCTCATTTTCAGATATTGCGTCAAAAATAATGTTCAATGAACTCAAGCTCACTCCATCATATTTCAGTGCAAATTCAAGGTGGTCTCCAATAGTTTCCCCGGGCCAGTAATGAAGTGAGTAAATCTCTTCTACATGATCCCCCTGTACATACTGCTTTCGACTGCCTGTTGACGCAACAAAGGAACGATGTGGATTTGGCATTGAAGTCAATCCAAATCGGCGTAGCAGGTAAGTGTAACCTGCAGGACGCATACTTGAAAAATCAGTATTCATGGATTAATTTGAAAAAAATCATTATAATTATACTAATTTAATTATAAATGTGCTTCGTTTAAATTAATGATTACAAATAGAGTTCTCTATTGAACATTAGAAGTGATTTGCGTGCCACTCATTGATTTCTCATCATCATGTCAGCGAGATCACTCTTGCCCCAAGATAGGAGATGTAGACATTGATCAGAAAGAAGATTGGTTTCGTGTTTGGAAGCAGGAATTTGAAGGGATAGATGTAGGGCACCTCGGATGATGAGTATCCCCATCAGTGTACCAAGAATCCAATCTTGACTTCCAGTGAGATGTATGGAGTGAGAACCAGTTGATGTCAATGCTTCTACGGATGGCATGGATGGTTTTCAAATGCACCGTAAAATCCCATACTTGAGTAGGGGAGAATCATCAATCAACGGACAAGTATTGATTGGGCATCAACAAATCAAGTGAGGGCAGGGAATAATCCAATACCCATTCAGTCACTGACTGATGTGGTTTTTCCTCGTTTCAGCTGATGGCTTTTCCAAAGATAGTAGATCACCGGGATAACCAGAAGCGTTAGCATGGTGGAAGAAATCATCCCACCCACCATGGGGGCTACGATACGCTTCATGATCTCTGAACCTGCACCAGTTCCCCATAGAATGGGCAATAAGCCCGCCGTGATCGTCAGAACCGTCATCATCTTCGGACGCACACGGTCTACTGCACCTATGATGATGGCATCGTAGAGATCTTTTAGAGAATTCATCTGTCCCTGCAACTGTTTTTCACGGTACGCCTGATTCAAATAGATCAGCATGATGACTCCCGTTTCTGCAGCGACACCTGCAAGAGCAATAAAGCCAACTCCAACAGCGACACTTAGATCATAATTGAGCAAGTATACGAGCCAAATTCCACCAACCAGAGAAAAAGGTAAGGATAACATCACGATCATGCTTTCCGAGATGCTTCTAAAATTCATGTAGAGCAATAGAAAAATCACGAGTAATGTGAAGGGAATGACCAGTTGGAGGCGTTGTTGTGCACGCTGAATATACTCATACTGGCCACTCCAGACGATGCTATACCCCTCTGGTAACATAAGATGCTCCTGAACAGCCAGACGGGCCTGACTGACATACGTACCTATATCAATATCGCGAATATCAACATGCACCCATGATGTCTTCCGTGCATTCTCACTCTTGATCACAGATGGCCCCTTCACAATACTAAAATCTGCTACATAGCTCAGTGGAATCTGACTACCCGTTGGGGTGGCAATCAGTACTCTGCTCAGGGCAGGTAAATTATCCCGTAATTCTCTGCTGTAACGAACATTGACGGGGTATCTCTCTAATCCTTCCACCGTTTGCGTAACATTCATCCCTCCAATAGCCGACATGATCACATCCTGTACATCGCCAACGGTGAGCCCGTGCCGGGCAGCCTCTTCGCGGTTGATGGTGTAGTCCAGAAAATTGCCACCCACCGCTTTATCTGGGAATGCAGTCAGAGTCCCATCAATGGTTTGTAGCACAGCGGAAACCTGCTCACTCAGATCGGACAGCACTGTTAAATTCGGACCCATGATCTTCACCCCAACTGGAGTCTTGATTCCCGTGGATAGCATATCAATTCTAGCCTTAATGGGCATCGTCCACGCATTGGATAACCCTGGAAAGTTGATGGCATTATCCAGCTCACCAATCAGCGAATCCAGTGTCATGCCTTCACGCCACTCATGCTCTGGCTTGAGCATAATCGTGGTTTCAAACATGGATAGAGGAGCAGGATCGGTTGGCGTTTCAGCACGCCCAGCCTTTCCAGTAACATGTTCAACCTCAGGGAAACTCTTGATAATCTTATCGGTCTGCTGTAAAATTTCTTTCGCCTTTGTGATACTGATCCCTGGATCCGTAGTAGGCATGTAGAGAAGATCACCCTCATTGAGTGGAGGCATGAATTCACTTCCAAGCTTCCCAATTGGATAGATCGTCACTCCAAGAATCATCAGTGCGACAGCAATCGTCATCCAACGAAAACGAAGGACAAGGTCAATGAGGGGCCGATAGACCCCAATGAACAGGCGAACCACAGGATTCTTTTTTTCGGGTAGAATTTTTCCCCGTATCAGATAGCCCATGAGAACCGGAACTAGTGTGATGGACAATAAGGCGGCAGCAGCCATCACATAGGTCTTCGTAAATGCCAGCGGCATAAAGAGTCTCCCTTCCTGTGCCTGGAGGGTAAACACTGGAAGAAAGGATAGTGTAATGATCAATAGAGAATAAAACAGTGATGGGCCCACTTCTTTGGTAGCATCAATCACGATCTGCCAGTGCTGTTTTTTCCCAGCATCGCGCTCCAGATGCTTGTGGACATTTTCCACCATCACAATGGCAGCATCCACCATCGCTCCGATGGCAATCGCAATCCCACTAAGAGACATGATATTCGCATTCAGTCCTTGAATGTCCATGACCAGGAATGCCATCAGAATTCCCACAGGTAACGTAATGAAGATGACCAGGGCACTGCGTACATGAAGCAGAAACATCATGATGACCAACGCTACAATAATGCTTTCCTCCAGCAGCTTCTCTCTCAGATTGTTGATTCCTCGCAGGATTAAATTACTTCGGTCATAGGCAGTCTCAATGGTCACTCCTTCTGGTAGTCCTTTTTTGAGTTCCTCCAGTTTTTCCTTGACAGCATCAATGGTTTTGAGGGCATTTTCACCGTACCGCATCACAATGATGCCACTGACTGTTTCGCCTTCCCCATTCCAGTCAATGAGACCTCGTCGCAGCTCAGGACCGAGATGGACATGTGCGATGTTTCGAACTAGAATCGGCGTACCATTCTCATCGAATCCAACCGGTGTGTTTTCCACATCCTCAATGGACTGGAAATACCCCAGTCCACGGACCATAAATTCGGTTTCCCCCATCTCAATGAGGCGGCCACCCACATCAGCGTTACTACGCTGTAAAGCAGTTCGAACGGAAGGCAGGGTGATATTGTAGGCCAGAAGCCTGTTTGGATCAACCTCCACTTGATATTGCTTGACATAGCCTCCAACCGATGCCACTTCTGCCACACCGGGCACACTCATCAACTCATATCGAAGAAACCAGTCCTGAATAGAGCGCAGCTGCTGAAGATCATGGCTATGGTCACTATGGAGTACATATTGAAAGACCCATCCAACCCCCGTTGCATCGGGGCCTAATCCGGGTGTGACTCCACTTGGAAGGCGATCGGCCACATAATTCAAATACTCCAAAACCCGACTTCTTGCCCAGTACAAATCCGTTCCATCTTCAAAGATGATATAGACAAATGAGGATCCAAAGAATGAATATCCTCTGACGACTTTCGCATGAGGCACCGCTAGCATGGCAGTCGTTAAAGGATAGGTCACCTGATCTTCAACCACCTGTGGAGCCTGGCCCGGATATTTGGCGTGGACAATCACCTGAATGTCACTTAGATCTGGAATGGCATCTACGGGCGTTCGAAAAAGTGCATAGATGCCCACACCAACAGTGAGCAGGATCACAACGATGACTAGGAAACGATTCTTAACCGATCCCTCTATAATTTTTTCTAGCATGGTCTACGCAGACAGGTGCTGGTCTACATTCAAGTTCATGATGGAAGTGAATTCCTAGTGATGGTGATGTTCGTGATGCATCATGGATTCAGCAGACACCTCCGAACCCGAATCCGGTTCAGTAGAATGCACTGGATTCTTTGCGGCTAACATTTTCTGAATGGTTTCCTGCAGTCGACTTTCACTGTCCAACATAAATTGGGCAGAAACCACAATTTCTTCCTCTCCCTGCAATCCGTCAAGAATGCGGATATAGTTGTTATTGGGTCCGCCTTCCTCTCCGAGTAAGACTTCCCTTGGTTCAAATCTTCCCTCGCCGAGGGCAATAAAGACAATGGCACGTGCACCCGATCGAATGATGGCTTCTGATGGCACAACGACGGCATCAGAAATAACCTTGCCCTGAAGCTCCACATTGGCATACATTCCAGGCTTTAAATCAAGATCTGGATTGGAAAAAATGAGACGTACATGAACATCTCGTGCCTTTTCTCTTAGATAAGGGTAGATGTACGAAATCTTACCAGAGTAGGTCTTGCCGGGAAGATAGGATAGGCGCATTTCAACGGGCTGTCCATCACGGATCCAAGGCACTTCATTCTCAAAGAAACTGGCATGTACCCAAACCGTCCGTAAATCAGCAATCGTAAACATGTCTTCTCCAATGTCTACGTAACTGCCCACAATGGCATTTCTTTCTATAACGACACCAGTGGTTGGAGCGGTGAGGACAATCGTTTTTTTGATCTCCCCCGTTTCGGACAGACGTTCAATCTCCGATGCTGGTATATCCCAATACTCAAGACGGGTACGCGTAGAGGCCAATAGTTTCTCAGCGTCTTCAAGAACAGAAGTCAATGTACTCTTGGAGGCCAGATGAACATTTTGAAGGGCCAGAATATATTCTTGCTGGGTTGCGACCAATTCTGGTGAATAAATCTCAATCAATGAATCACCAGCCTGAACTTGGTCTCCCACAAAATGGACATGCAGATTTTCAATCCAGCCTGAGATCTTCGTATTGACATGATAGAGCTGTTCTTCATCATATTGAACCTCTCCAACCGTGCGGATCATTCGAGTAAAATCCATTCGCTGAACCGGACTCGTTCGAATCCCCATGTTCTGTACCATGGCTGGATCAATCAACACACTACTATCCGACTTTTGTTGATTCTCCTGAGCGTAGACTGGAATCAAGTCCATTCCCATTTTGGATGTACCGGGGCCATCATAGATTTCGGATGGATCCATGGGGGCTTGCCAGTAAAGGATTTCTCTTTTGTCATCTGAAACGGGCTCCAGATCGTTCAATTCGGCTGGGTTCATTGTAACGCGCCCCAAGAAAAAACCGGATGCAAGAATCACTATGGTTAAAAGGGGAATCCAAACTAATTTGAAGAATTGTAATCTGTTCATCCTGAAAAAATGATAAGGTTAGGGTTGGAGGTCATCTGCGATAAGATCGGAAAGGGAATCAACACCGAGTGCTCTTTCAAGAGTGGCAATCAATAAAAGATACTGAGTGTATGTATCTTCATAATGCATCCGATGAGAAAATAAGGTGCGCTCTGAGTCAAGCAAATCCAAAAAATGAGTGGCACCGGTGGAGTAGGAACCCAGTGTGGCCTGTAGGGTGATTTCGGATTGTGGAATCAAACTTTGCTCCAGCAGTTCCAACTGTCGTGCCCGTTCACTTAGTTGATAGACCAGATCTTGAATGTCGGTTGTAATGGAGGTGAACAGAGCTTCCTGACGTGCTTCAATCTGACGACGTTGAAGACGGGCCTGCTCCACTTGGGCTCTTCGTGGCCTGCGGTGCAGGGGAATTTGTACGGTAGCACCAATTCCAAATGCATCTCGTCCAGTTGCCGTATGTGGCACATCAGCCTTGGCAATATCAAAGTAGGTGAGACCAATTTTGAAGTCAGGCCGAGATTGCTTCAAGGCTAGGGCCAGCTGGTCATCTGCCCGTTCGGAAGCGATTTCCAGAGCATGAACCTCGGGGCGTAGGGTAGATGCCTGATCAAATAGATGGATTGCATCCAGTGAAAGTTGGTCAACGGAATCAACCGTAACCGTGAATGTAGTGGGTAAGGGACGGTTGAGCAGGCGCGACAGTGTCTGCGAAGCCGCATGTCTCTGCGAGGATAGTTCAAGCAGCAGAAGGGACAGGGCATTTCGCTCCAATTGTGTCTTCAGGATGTCCTGTTGAATACCGGCACCTACTTCGTAACGCGTAGTCGAGATGCTCTCAAAACTGTTTAACCTCTCTATAAATGCAAGAATGTGTGCTCTCTGCTGTTGGATACGATAGATCGTGAAATATGCCTCCTTGACCTGCAGGTGAAGATCTTTTTCGAAGGCTTCCGTTTCAAAACCTTTGATTTGAGCTGTGTGGTAAGCAATCGATCCTTTAAGTCTCAGCTTGCCCGGATATGGAATCGCTTGCTCAATACTCCACTGACTCCGTTGTGCACCCCGTGCGGTCAGTACTGGTGCAGGCTGATACATGGCTCTAATGGATGGATCAGGAAGGGTTGACACCCGATCGCTCTGCAGAGATAGCTCCTGAGTTTCCAACCTAGATGCGAGTAACTCTGGATTGGATGTACCTAACTCAATCAACAGGTCTGTCAGACGTAACAGCGTATCGGGTTGCGTCTCCAGAGGGGTCTGGGTACGAGCCTGAGAAGGGGCTATACATAAAAAGAAGAGGCTAAGGCAAAACGCCTTAGACAGGAAAATTCGTTTGATCATGTTCTGAATGATAGGTCATAGTACATATCAGGATGCTTGGATCAGCACCTGATGGAATGCGTAGTGACAAACCTATCAAATCAGAAAAATTCCCAGAGTGGCCTGGTTCTGTGGGGAGGAGTGGTAGACGCTATATGGTGGATGTGAGATGGAGCGAATCATCGTCGACCTGATACTCGTCTCGTGAAGTGGAGTCAGAGCACGAGGCAGAGACCAATGATCAAGGGATGTCCATGAAGAATGGTGCAGAGCCCTAGTTAATAGGGCGGCAGGTCTTCCATCAAAACTGCAACAGAATGTGATATGGATTGAACATGGCTGCTGCTCATCAGAAATGGGTTCCTGATCGTCTGGACAAGGATGATGCTGTCCAGTAGGGGAAAGGCCCGAATGGGTTTTCGCATCATGCTGTTGAGCGAGGTCATGTGAGATCGGATCCGTTTTGAAACACTGGGACTGAAACCATGGTCCAAGGGCACTCATGAGCATGCTCACGCTGAGCACCATGAGAACAAACGATCGGATCTGCGATGGGAGCATCTATATAGATGGGCAAAGAAATCAGGTAAACCACCAAGAATCAAACAAGGTTCACAACCCTATCTGAACTGAAATGCGATTGACGGCACCAAAGACTCCAAATTGAGTGTAGGCATAGTCCGCCCCAAAGCGTAGGTTCCCAAACCCATACTTGAGACCTG
>JAPOUL010000039.1 GCA_026708685.1 Bacteroidota bacterium | reverse complement strand
GATCACGTTAACGCATTACCCAGATCCGCTACGTCAACTTGCAATCAAAGGACTTGGACATGAACTGCCAACCCTGCTGATTACCAATTACATGAAGCAGGGTGCTGCTGAACTTATTGACAGATACGCACGGCGCATGCTGGTTGAAAACGCGATCCAGGATGCCATTAATTTCTTCCACATGGACGCACTGTCAAGCACGATACCGATGCGCATTGATCTGGATTTACAACTCACCATCATCGCCAGTACGCTCTATCAAGCGTTTGCAAAAAGACTGGACCCACTTTATCGTGTCGCGAAAAATAAAACCCTGTTTGAGAAACTCGTCAAAGTATCCGGCAAAGTCATCACCGACAAGGACCGGGTCATCGTGAAATTCAACCGACATGCACACAACTCAGAACTGCGGAGTGCAGGCTATGTCGGCTCACAAGGGAAGATTCCCTGGTTGCACGACAGAACGCTCTTTCTTGAATATCAATGACCTGTTAGATACGCAGGTAAACGTCATAAAAAAACGTGGTTGGAAATTCAGGGTAGTTTTTCTCTCGAATAAACATGATGTACAAAGGAATTGAAATGCTATTGTACGGGGCTTTGCGGGAAAATGTTCCACGATTATTCCACTACAACGCACTCTGAAAGGATAACGAAAAAATCCGAAGTTATTAAGGCATGTCTACAAAAAATACGTGATTATTAAGGTTAAAGTAGGAGGAAAACGATTATTTTACGGATTTCTTACCTTGATTTTCTGTTCAAAAAGAAAACTTGTCCAACTTAGGTTAAGCAGTTTTTGTTTGATTGGACTGATAGGTTACATCAATGATTATCCTTGGGGAAGTTATGCTTTGATCTTCTTTCCTTGGCTTACCGCGACATTTCTAACGAATCCGAAGGAGTATACACCCGTCAGTAGGCCATTCTCTAAGCGTCCTAAATCTACTGGTGGACAAAGCGAAAATTCAGAAGTATTCAATCATTTCAACTGAATCGTTAGTGAATGATATTACAAGTGACAACGGATATGGAGATCCAACCAATTATGAGTAAAAACCTGCTTTGAAGTCACCGAGACTCATATTTAGAGTGAATCACTAAGGTTCTGCAATTGGATCATTTGATTTTCATACTGTGAAATTCTTGGATGGATACAGCATCAAACAAAATAGATCTAATACCTGCCTCAAACATGTCACCGGGTTCATTCCTCGTCAGATCTTGATAAGTGAGGCGAAGGGAATGCCCAAATGGTGAGCAATAATTCATCACCATGCACATCATATTGAGGAATCCTGCCCGAGTGGATTTCACTTAAACGAAGGATATTTTGTACACCTTTTCCTCTGGATTCAAGAAACACCTCCCCAGTTAGTGAAGATCTCATACGAGAGAGAAACTGAACCAGTAGTTGATTTCGTGTAAACACACGAAATGCCATAGATTCGACTGTAAGTGTATTCGGCAGGGTGCCAGGACTGGAAATTTCAATACGGTCAGAGTAGAGAAAGATTCTGACTTTGGATCCAGCAATGGAATAATCCCTGTGAGCAACCGCGTTGACAATTGCTTCACGAACAGCATTGAGATCAAACTGTGTATAATCTCTTTGACCAAGTGGCTTTCGTGCTGGCTTCAACATGAATTGATCCACAAATCTGATCGCTTCGTCAATCTGACGAGTCAGCGGTACCAGTAATACTTTTGGAGTGTATTAAATCATCAGAGTGGGGTGAAGTCCTTGGTAAACAGCCGCTTCTATTGATGTTGATTGTAAATGATTTTGAGGACACGTGCCAAACATGAGCAGTCCTGCAACCGTCGCATGTGATGTTCCATCCTGTGTTGACTTGAGGATGCTTGTATTGTGCAACAGATTGGACCATGGAATGACACGCGTAGTATTGTTAAAGTAGGGTTTCAACTTTCTTTGATCAAGATATTCAAGTGAAGATGTTAAAACAGGTAGCCCATCAAAAACTAAAGTACGGTCGCGATTCTGATATGATCGGGGAAGGCGAGGCCCTAATATGATCTGTTTGGTAGAACCCACCCGCACATAATGGCTCCCACCACTTGTAGCATGCACATATAGTCCTCGGGGAATCTCTCAACAATGAATACAGTCTTCCTGATGTCATCTTCATCAAGTAGATCCACAGTACTCAGACGGGGTTCTATGGAAGGTTGACAGTGATTCGAGCTATATTTACTACCCATTCTTCAATGTCTCTTACTTGGCTGAGGGATACACCAGTTACATTGCCGTTGCCGTTCACCCCCAGTAGTAGAGTACCTCCATGCGAATTGGCGAAGGCCACCATTTCGGTTGCACAAGATGTGGAATCGGGGTATGTAATTCCGTGGGGGCTAATTGAATTTCTATAAACCCGACAGAGTAGTTTTCGCCAGAACGGACGATTGACTCAATTTCCCATCGGCTTTTTCATCAGTTAGGATCAAAATACTGTTCTACAAGATCAATCAGATTCATGTGATTGATCACTTAAGGTTACTTACCAACGATGAATGTATTGACATGTTGATTTGACGCGATAGCCAAATGGGAGTTTTTCACCCATGTAACGATCTGGATAAGGATCAGAGGAATGGATTTACCGATGGCGGACGCGGAAGAGTAGGCTATAGAGTGCAGGCACAAAACCTAGGGTAAGGATCGTGGCGAAAATTAAACCAAACATAATCGCAACCGCCATGGACACAAAAAGAGGGTCGCCGCCAAGCCATAAGGGAAGTAAGCCACCAACGGTGGTTGCAGTCGTAAGCACGATTGGCCTTAACCTTCGCTGGGTTGCCTCAATAATAGCAGCACTCGGAGGCAAGCCGTTATCGTCAATCTCTATTCGAATGCGATCAATCAGAACAATCGCGTTGTTGATGACAATTCCTGCCAATGAAATAAGCCCCAGTAAGGTCATAAATCCAAAGGGCTGACCTGTAATGATGAGTCCTACGGCAACTCCAGTGAGTCCAAGCGGGATTGTCAGTAGGATGATAAGAGGTTTACGGATGGAGTTGAATTGACCAACAAGAAGAAGCAAAATCAAAAGCCCTGCCAGTGGTAGCTTATCGGCGATGGCAGCATTGGCTTCTGCAGAGCTTTCAAACGTTCCACCGATTTCGTAACTATATCCCAGTGGCCACTGCTGCTCCTGCTGAGCCAGCCATGGGGCAATATCCTCAACGATAGTGAAAGCCGTAGCATCCGTATTTGCATCTAAATTAGCGAAGACCGAAAGTGTTTTGGAGCGATCACGACGTAGAATCTTGGACGGCTCAAAGGTAAGGGTAATGTCGGCAACCTGACGTAGTGAGACATTCTGCCCAGACTGGGCATACACATTAATGGATTCTAATTTTCCAATGTCTTCACGATCCCCTACTTCTGAACGTAAGACCACTGGAATCGCCTCAGTCCCTTCACGGTATTGCGTGACGGTTGAACCCGATAGAGCCGTTTGTAGTGATATGGCTATGTCCTGATTGGTGATGCCTGCCCGCTCAGCCTGGGCCTCGTTAATCCCAATGATCAACTTTTTCGTTTGCTCCCCCCAGTTATCCGAAATATTACGAGTACCCGACATGGATTGTAATTGTGCCTTGATCTGATCTGCCAGTTCAAAAAGAATATCCGTATCAGAACCAAAAAGGCGTATCTCCACAGGATTCGCATCTCCAGGCCCTGATGCCAGTCGTTTAATGGTGGTTTTTATATCAGGATAGTTGGTCTCTACATATTCACGTAAACGATCCATAGACTCAAAGAGTGCTTCCGAATTGGTGGCATTCCCAATGAGAACGGCCTGTCCAGGTCGAGGCTGAGTGGGGTTATAGCCTAATGTAAAACGGGGCATTCCACCACCTATAAAGAAAGCCCAGTTCCGAACTCCCTCTCGGGTAGGATTGGCAGCCAACTCTTGAGCCATGAATGTCTCAATATCAAGAATTGCATCCTCCGTATAAGAAAAGGAGGTTCCATAAGGAAGCTCAAAATCACCGGTGAAGAGGAGTTCTTCACTATCGGGGAAGAAGTTTTGTTCAACGAAATTAAACAGAAAAAATGTAAATAGGAGTACCGCAAAGGCACATGCAATGGTGATCGGAGGGCGACGCAGTAGCAGCTGTAAGAAAGAACGATACCTACGGTAAAAGGGAGTGTCAAAGGTAGAATTCTCAGCTGGATCTTCAATATCGGGCTGGTCGGGAGAGTGCTGTAATCTTTTACGACGGACTTTCAAAAAAATCAAGCACAGAAGGGGGATCATCGTAATGGAGAGAAGCCACGATGAAAGAAGTGCGATAGCAATGACCTGTGCCAGAGGAGCAGTATATTCTCCAACTGCACTCTCCGCAAGAACAATCGGCAGAAATGCCGCAATGGTTGTCAGTGACGAGATCAACAGTGGAATGCGTAATTCTTTGGTAGATGCCAAAGCAGCGGTACGAGGAGAATCTCCGGCCTGCAAACGGACAAGAATGGATTCACTCATCACAATGGCATTGTCAACCAAGAGTCCCAATGCGATGATTAATGCTGCCAGAGACATCTTATCCATACCGATCTCTAAGAACTGCATCGTCATCAGGGTAGCCAGAATGGTCATTGGAATGAGAGTAGCTACGACCAGCCCAGTGCGCAAGCCCAGAAAAACCAGCATACAGATCAGTACAATTCCTATGGCCTGCGGGATGGAAGTGACGAACGTAGAAATCGCCCGATCTACGACTTCTGGCTGAAATGCAACAAAATCAAACGAAACACCAATCGGATACTGCTGCTCCAAGTCAGCGACGGTAGCACGGATGTTTTCTCCCAACTCAATGATATTGCCACCCGTTCGCATGGAAATGGCCAACACCAGTGCCGGCAGTCCATTGGCACGGATCCTCACCTGTGGTGGCTCGGCATATCCTCGCTGAATTTCGGCAACATCTCCAAGAAAAACAGTTTCACCAGTACTGGGCAGAGAAATGAGCGTCTGCCGGATATCATCCACAGAGGTGAAGTTTCCAGTTGGCTCTAAAACAATACGTTCTGATCCTGTCTCCACCTGTCCTCCAGAGATAATGATATTGCTGGATTGAAGAATATTTTGCAGTTGTGCAACCGAAAGTCCAAGGCCAGACAGCCGTGCATTATCAAAGTTCACATAGACATGTTCTGGCTGGATTCCCCGAATTTCCACTTGGGCAACATCATCTATTTTGAGAAAAACATCACGGACCTGCTCAGCAATTTCTTTCTGCTCCGCATAGGAAAATCCATCAGCAGTGAGTGTTATCACAGTACCGAAAACTTCCCCAAGCTCATCATCGACGGTTGGTGTGACACCTTGTGGCAACTCGCTGACCATTCCATCAACTTTTCGTCGCAGAGTATTCCAGACGGGCCGCAGTTCAGTGACACTTTCGCGAAGCGATACAGTGATGATGGATAGACCTGTTCGAGATTCGCTACTGATATGTTTGACCTCAGGAATTTCCTGAATCACGCGCTCGATACGATCGGTGACCAGAAGTTCAACACGTTCAGGAGTAGCTCCAGGAAACTCAGTGATCACCGTTGCATTCCGAATCAAAAATCCTGGGTCTTCTGCCCGAGGGAGTTGCTGGTAGGCGAGCACCCCAGAAAGGGCAACAATCACCAGAATCACAAAGGTGACAACGCGGTTATCTATGGCATAGCGGGTAATGTCCATCACAGACTGAGAGGTCAATTAACGGTACTGAAGTAGGCGGACTTGTTGACCAGTTTCCAATGTACTCAGTCCGGCAGTTGCTACATATTCACCATCAAGGACACCATCAAGGATTTCTAGTCCATCGGGAGTAAGGGAGCCCGTCATAACGATACGGCGTTCAGCGGTAGCAATATTTGCCTCGTCAGGATTCATGAGCACAAAGACAAAGCGTCCAAGATGATCTTGCTGAACGGATTGAGGCGGCACCAGAACACCGTTGGACTCGGACTGCCCTTCCACTTGGAAGGTGACTTCTGCGGCCATTCCAGGACGAATATTTCGCAACTGCTCATTCTCGGTCAGTTGAACGATCACGGGGAATCCGCCCGCACCCGTAGCTGCAGATCCGACTTCGGTTACAAGCCCGTTGAAGGGAGGCCCAGAAAGTGCGCCAAACATGACTTGAGCAGACTGTCCAGAGCGGAGTCCGCCGATGAAGGCTTCGGGAACGGTCACCTGAACCTCTGGGTTTTGTCCAGTATCAATGAGGACTACAACCGTTTGACCTGCATTCACGGATTCATTGACATCCACCCTGACTTGGCTGACTGATCCACTGATTGGAGCAAGGAGTTGAGCGTAAGCAACTTGTTGCTGGGCAAGCCTGAGTGCTGTTTCGGCAGAGACTTCGGATGCGTTCGCAGACTCAAAGGAAGCTCTGACAGCATCCATATCGCTGAGAGAAGTGTTTCCAGTTTCATAGAGGGCTACGACTCGTTCGTAGTTTGCCTTGGCATTGCGTGACTGGGCACGTGCCTGTGCAAGTCCAGCTTCTGCCTGCTGTTGCCGTAGGATAAGGTCCCCAGAATCAAGTCGTACAAGCACCTGCCCTTTTCGGGCGGTGCTACCAACATCCACCTCCACGGTGGTGACAATGCCTGACACTCTGAATGCAAGATCCTGCTCAGATGCAGCACGCGAGGTTCCAGGGAAGGTGCGAGTTTGTTCACTTCCTGCCACCGTGGCCTGAGAAAATCGAACGGGGCGAATTTCGCGATCTACTGCATCGGGTTCGCCTCCACATCCACTGAGAATAAGGAGTGCTATGAAGAAGACCGTAGATGTCCAACACATCATATGTTGATCAAGGGGTATCATGGGGCATCCTCCGAAGATTGAAGATAGTCTTCCATCTGTTGAATAAAGTTGACTTGTTGTTCGGGTGTAGAGAAAACTTCAAATTGACCGACGGCTCTTTCAACACGCTTTAAGTTGATCAGGTAGTCAAAGATGGCATTGGTCACACCTCGTTCGCTGACGAGTGCACTCGTTTGAGCTTCAAGAAGGTCAACAACACTCACCAGTCCCTGTTCATACGCTTCCGTAATAAGTTCCAGGGATTGCTGAGCGGTTTGAGCTGCAGTTTCGCTTTCGCGAACAACCGCTAAACTCGTTTGAGCAAACTGGAGTTGAGCACGAAGATTTTGTTCAATTCTCTGGGCAATCAATTCGCGCTGAAGTTGTAATTGTGTTAGGATTGCTACTGTTTTATTGCGGCGGGCAAAACGAGAGTTCCCCCGATAGAGAGGGAGATTGATGGTGAGTCCTGCAGACCAAGGAAAGTCGGGAGGTTCGGTCGTGGGAAAACCACCAGCGGGAAGGGTACTTCCTGCACCCTCACGCAATACATTGGTGGACACATTTCCCTGAAGTCCCACGGTAGGGAGATAAAATGTTTGACGGCTTGCGACAAGAAGTCGCTCTTGTGCATCAATGGCAGCATCCAAGCTACGAATCTCAGGCGCCCCACTCAAGGCCACATTGACTAAAAATGCATTTAAGTGACTGAATTGAGACAGCTCCATTAGATAGGTTGTAGATAGGCTTCCTTCAAGTAATGAGCGTCCTTCCATATTGGCCTCTGGAGTCATGAATGGCTCATCCAGAGGGCGGTTCAAGATCTGGTTGAGAGCAGTTTCAGCAACAGATCTTTGTGCAAAAGCACCAATACGATCTGCTCTTCTTCGTGCTAATTCGCTTTGGATTCGAAGGCGTTCACCGGGTCCGGCTGCTCCAATGCGCTCACGTTGCTCAGCCATTCTTAACGATGTAACTGTCAGATTAAGATTGTCTTGTTGTACTTGTTCCAGAGTTTTGGTGCGCAGTACATTCAAGTAAGCTTCGGCGGCTTGGAGTACGATATCCAACTCAAGGGTTGCTCGGTTTTGCTCTCTTGATGTCTGGAGAAATTTTTGGGCAGAAAGATTTGCATTGGCATCCGACGAGAAAAGTAGTTGCTGAAAGGCAAGACCGCCGTCCAGTGAATACTGTGGTTGCATTCCAAATGAAGATTCAGCCACATCCTTTGAGACGGTTGAGCCAGACCAAGAGAGGGATACATTTGGGAGCAAATCGGCTCTCGCAATTCGTACATCTTCAATTCCAGAAGTAATTTCTTGATCTTCAATAGCAAGTTCAAGATTGGTGCTTCTAGCTTCCTCCATGGCAATCTGGAGGGTCACAATACGTTCTACGTTGTCTGGATCCTCAAAGAGTCTACGTGCTTCAAGGAGCATGTCCAGCGGAGGTGTGATCAATAATTCTTGAAGTGTGCGGATATTAAGGACCAATTCCTCACTGGAGGCAAACGTCACAGGTAATGTGCTTGGATCATCCCCTAAGATGATCCGATAGGCATTGAGTGCGATCCTCCGGCTCATCAGAGGAAAATCAATGGAACCTACGGAGGCCATCACACCTTTGTGTACATCATCGGCAGAAAAGGAAAATGTGGGAAGTTGACGGTTGGTAAGTTCTTCTATCAGCAGTATAAATTCATCAGGATCTAGATGTGGAAGAGGAGCAAGGTATATAGCATCAGTATCCGTTGGAAGGGATTCCAAAACACTTGAAGCAGTCATTCCAACTGGAACTGGAACGAGTGTGATACCTCTTTGCAGAGCCGATCCAGCTAATTGGTCAATAAATGCATTGTAAGTGACAGCCGCGGTTTCTTCAAGCAGGAGAGCAACTCGCTCAAAGTAAGTGAGATCACGAAATTTCAGCAAATCTCGAATGACGGGGCCAGGTGGTGGGGGAGCGATATAACTTAAATTCTTCACACCGCTTGCTCCATTGGTTTCTGGGAAGCCCTGTAACTGGGCATCAAAGACACCGGATACAATGATGGGTTTTGACCAAGGTGCCCCGCGAATGGCGATTTCTGAAACACCAATGCCCAAGGTGACAACCATTGAAACCCTTTCATCCTCCATCAGCTGTTGTATCGCTTGGGCACCGTCTTCCATCACATTGTCGACGGTAATGTATAGATCCTTCGGAAATTGAACATTAAAATCATTTCGGACAAGAATTTGGAGTTCCTCTTCAACGATGGATTGAATCTCATCAGCAAATGAATTGGCTGGATCTGAAATGTAGGCGATACGAACTGGAGGTTTGTTGTCAAACTGCTGGGCATACAAGCCCCAGGAAGGGAGTGAATGAATAAGCAGAAGACAGATGAACCAAGTCTTCAAAATGCTTTGAAAATAACAACTAAACATCCTCTTGAACATGCTTCAGATCTTCATTAGTGGTAATCAGCGGAATTATGATCGTATCCTATTACTACCTTTGGAAACCAGCCTGGTTTCATTTTTGAAGGAGGATAACCAGATGGGGTGAACGGAAAAGATTGATTTAATGATGGACAGCTCCATAACCCCTGTATATTGAAATAAACATTTTGAATGATTGAAAATTACAAGAAATTTTGAAGATGTTGGATCATGGGCTGATGTGTACATTGGAGAAGGTCACCCCTAATTTAGAGATAAACCATGCCTTCGATATTGTAAGAGCCATTTCCAGAGGAGAAAATCCTCAATAGAATCTTGAATATCACAGATATGGAATTGAGAGGGAATTGTGTGAATGTGTAACTTCAAAGTTAGCGGTTTATTGAATCAATATCCCCAAACTTCAATCTCTGGATGACGAATACGTAATAAATGTACAAACAAGATCAACCATCTGGAGATGACTGTGAAGTAGAAAATCATGAAAAATGCTATGGATATCAACGAGTTGAGGGAATCAGTTGTTACCCTCTTATCTCATCTAAAATCCAGAGTCCAAACACATTTGAGTTAGAATCATGCAGTTTCCAGACAAGGAAATGAAATCTTAAAAACATAAAAAAGTACTATTTTAAACTGATTATTTCAAGATAGTACTTTTTTAAGCATTGGGAAATTTGAACCCCCGCATATTCATCCTATTATTGAAGCTCTTGAAAGACAAGTATGTAACATAATTGCACTTAACGAACATAAACCCCCTGACGGAGCACCAACCAGCCAACCCG
>JAPOUL010000164.1 GCA_026708685.1 Bacteroidota bacterium | reverse complement strand
TTCCCAGATAGTAAGTTGACAGTATTTCCACAACTGTTGTTTGGTAGCAAATTAATGGGGAAGGGGGTGTCCCAATAAATGCATTGAAGATGCTTTTTCCCACAATTCTAACCCTAGTATAGTTAGAAATGGTTGGATCTCCATATCCATTGTCTAACCTCTTCATCTTCGCGAGCACCTCTTTTCGTTTGGCTTCGCAGAGTTCAGACGATTATAGATACGTTGAAGTATGAATCTTCGCGTCGCTGTTGGCGGAAGCTTCAGAAATTGCTCACGATGTATATTTGCTAAATATTTTGGTGCCTGTCACACTCACAACCTCCGCATGACAGTATTTTATTTGATCTTTACTTTAAATGAGTACAGCCATCGCAACTATCCATTTACTCCTTTACTACGATCATAAAATCAATCCAATGATCGTCATTACCATGGTATATTTCAACATATTTGAGTTTGGCGGTTTCAATTGATGAACAATCATATTCTACATGTGGATGTTAAAATAAATGTTCATTCTTCATTAGGTCGTTACATTGTGCATTGTTGGAACAATAGGACTCTCCTATGGTTGGCATGCTTTTCAATATCTATATGGTTGTGGCGAAAATTTTTGAACCAGATCCAGTGGCAGTTGCATCTGACTGGCCCAAACTCACAGAGTGGCTTGATATAACTCTTGGATGTGCGGATGATCTTGAAGGAATCCTTTTTCTGGTTGGTATCCAAGAATTAGAACTTGAATATGAGCCCGACTTAGATAAGGCCTCAAAGCAACGTCTTGTTCATGAAGGCACATACTGTGTACTTGAACGCTTAGGATGTTTTGAAAGGGTTGGACAAGAAGTAGATGGGTTTTGGATTTGGGAACCACATGAAGATATGCCCGAACAAATGAGTTCTTCTCAACAAGATTTGCTCCTGCGGGCAGGAATTCTACGATACTTTCATCACTATTTACACTCATGAAAAATTTTAAACTTTTTTCTGTCATTTTACTGATTCCTCTAATGATACCGATCCTTGGTTGTGGAATGCAATCAGCAAAGTCTGTTGATGAAACAAATTTTTACGAAATCACGACTCCAATGGGGGCCATGGTGATTGAGCTCTATGACGATACTCCGATTCATCGTGATAATTTCAAAAAGCTCGTTAGTGAGGGAACACTGGATGGAACGACATTTCACCGCGTGATTGGTGGGTTTATGATTCAGGGAGGGGATCCGAATTCCAAGGATGACGATCCAAATAATGATGGATCTGGCGATCTTGGATATACACTTCCTGCAGAGATTGTTCCAGAGCGTTATCATAAGCGGGGTGCACTTGCCTCAGCACGAACGGGGGATAATATGAATCCAAACCGCGAATCCAGCGGTAGCCAGTTTTATATTGTTCACGGCAGTATTTACCCCAGTGATTTCTTGGATCAACTTCAAAGTCGTCTGCAGCAGATGATTCCAGATTCAACCTTTGAATATTCAGCAGAGGCAAGAGAACTCTATCTCAGTGAAGGAGGCGCACCTATGCTGGACGGGATGTACACGGTTTTTGGCGAATTGGTGACAGGCTTTGACGTATTGGATCGTATTACCAGAGTTCTGACTCCAAATCGGGCAGGCCAGAGGGGTCTTCCTACAGGCGATCGACCGATGATCCAAATTTCGATGGAGGTCCGTCCACTACCGAATTATGAGCGATAGTCTACCGCCACTCTCTGAGCAGGAGCAAGTACGCCGACAGTCTCGGGAAGCTCTTGACACATCGGGGATCAATCCCTATCCATATAGCTGGCTAGTATCTGAACATGTAGCCTCGGTGCTGCAGGACTTTGATGAGAATGCTCCGCAACGGACGGTATCCATTGCTGGTCGTTTGTTAAGTCGGCGGGTCATGGGAAAAGCATCCTTTTTTGATGTACAGGATGCCTCTGGACGCATGCAGGTCTATGTTCGTAGAGATGACATGCCAGAGGGGTTTTACAATGATATCTTCAAGCGTCATATAGATATAGGGGATATCATTGGGATAGAAGGGCATGTCTTTCGGACGCGTATGGGCGAAGTGACGGTTCATGCTTCCAAGATGGAGTTGTTAGCCAAGGCACTGAGACCGCTACCGATTGTAAAAGAGCAGGAAGGGACGGTTTACAATGAGGTAACGGAGAAGGAATTCCGTTACCGTCAGCGTTATGTGGATTTGATCGTGAATCCTCATGTCCGAGAGACCTTCATCCAGCGTGCTCGGATGGTGACAGGAATTCGGAAGTTTCTTGATGAAAAAGGTTTTATTGAAGTAGAGACTCCAGTGCTACAGCCCATCTATGGCGGGGCTACAGCCCGCCCCTTTATGACTCATCATAACGCATTGGACATGCCACTTTATATGCGGATAGCCGATGAGTTGTATCTGAAACGATGTATTGTCGGAGGCTTTGATGGGGTCTATGAAATTGCAAAGGACTTTCGGAATGAAGGATTGAGTAGATTCCACAATCCTGAGTTTACGATGCTTGAATTGTATGTGGCTTACAAGGATTATCTATGGATGATGGACTTGGTAGAGGATTTGATTCACTCCACGGCGATATCACTTCACGGTGAGCCTCTTGTTGATTGGGGGAACAAGGAAATTACTTTTGAGAGGCCGTGGCCTCGTATCCCATTTTTTGAAGCGATTTCTGAGTATACAGGACATGATCTTTATCAGAAAGACCATGATACAATTCTGGAAATAGCACATTCACTTGAGATTGAAACATCACCGTCTATGGGTGTAGGCAAGTTACTTGATGAAGTCTTCAGCAGTTGTGTGGAGCCAAACCTTATACAGCCGACGTTTATCACGGACTATCCGATTGAACTTAGTCCACTTGCTAAGCGTCATCGTAGCAAAGAAGGACTCGTAGAGCGTTTTGAAATGTTTGCGGGAGGCAAGGAACTCTGCAATGCATTCAGTGAACTCAATGATCCAGATGATCAGAGACAGAGGTTTGAAGAGCAGATTCAACTCCGTAAAGGTGGAGACCAGGAGGCTATGCAGATGGACAATGACTACCTGCGTGCTCTGGAGTATGGGATGCCGCCAACGGCAGGATTGGGTGTAGGTATTGATCGATTGGCGATGTTGATGACCAACCAGTCGAGTATTCGTGATGTCATACTGTTTCCGTTGATGCGACCTGATGAAGGCGGTCCTTCGGTGGAGTAGTCTCTCTCAGGAGAATACGTTCATTCAACGGAGGAAGGTTCTTTATTTTCTGGGTCTTGCGAGTGCTTGGCGGCCCTTACATTGCGCATAAATCCCTCGTACTTTGCTCGCTTGACCGCACTTCCCTTGAACCGTTTACGGAAATCTTCCAAATCTAATTCCTCCCATTCTTCAAGAGTGGTGTCGTGAACTCCTTCACGGGGAAAGAATCCTGCTTCGTTTGTCTTACTGCTGAACTTATTCCAGGGGCACACATCCTGACAAATATCACATCCGAAAATCCAGTTCTCCTGATTGGATGTGATTTCATCGGGGAAAACCTCTCCACGATGTTCTATGGTCCAGTAGGAGATGCACCGATTGGCATCCACGGCATACGGTTGATAGATGGCATCGGTAGGACACGCATCAATACATCTTGTACATGATCCGCAGTGATCGTAAGTAGCTGGTGGATCGCACGCAAGAGGAACATCAATGATCATGGTGCCAATAAAGAACCAAGATCCCATGTGAGGATTGATGAGGTTCGTATTTTTGGCAATCCATCCTAAGCCGCTTCGCTGTGCCCAGACTTTGTCCATCACTGGGGCGGAATCGACGAATACTCGGCCCGAAAGAGTTTTGACCTCATGTTCAAGCCACGCATACAATTCGTAAAGGCGTTCTTTCATCACTTGATGGTAATCATCGCCCCATGCATATCGACTGATCTTAGCGGCTCCATCGGTGTGCTGGATTCCTTGCCAATAACTGTACAAAACGGTTACTACTCGTTTTGCTCCAGGCACCAGTTTTGTAGGATCAACCCGCTTTTCAAAATTTCGGTTCATATATCCCATGGAGGCGTGCTGTCCATTGGCAAGCCATGTTTCCAGACGGTCGGCTTCCTCATCCAACCTTTTGGCTTCTGCGATCCCGCACGCATTAAATCCGATTCTTAAAGCTTCTAGCTTCAATTGATGAGCGAGTGCTGACTGTCGGTTTTGATCAAATCCAGACATCAAGATGGAGCATAGAAAATAGGATCAAGAGGAGAGTATTTGAAGAATCATAAACGATGGGGTATTATGTTGAGACTCAATATTCGAGAGCAATGAACATCAAGGGAGATGATCTCAAATGAAATTGAAGGTTAAGAGGTTGTATAGTGATAAGATATTCATCGAAATCAGGAAGAGTTTTTATCCAAGAGCTCGGGCAATCTAGTTTTCCACTCACTCATGAGAATCAGCTCACAGTGAAGTGTGGTGCCATTATCCGAAATCAGTTCAAGTTCTCCGGCAGGTATACTGGTGTCCCAGGCATAATTACTTGACAAGAAAGAGAGTAACTCTCGTTTGTATTCCGTGTCATCATTGCCCAAGTGATCCCCCTTTGTTTCAATAGCTCTTAGTTGTTGGGCTCCACTTTCTGTATGAAGTGCAAAAATGAAATCAGGATAAATCTTGCCTTTTTTCCATCCCTGAATTCCATATTGGGAACGTGCCACATTCCGATGCCACCATGTTAAGGCAGAATCTCCGTCAAGATAGATCGCTACTTCGCTTTCTTCACGATTAAATTCGGAATCAAAATGTGGAATAAACAAACTTTTTTCTAAAGGTCCTCCATCTTTATTGGTAAGTTGATCACCATGGGTAGATATATTAGGATCCATGTGTTGTGGCATTCGCCAGTTGTGCCCGTCAAGACGAAGCCGGAATTGTATATGCCCTTGTTTTACAAATTTCTTGAAAAGTATTTCAGCCAGTCGGTTTCGCTCTGCATGAAGTGATTTCCGTAGTTGCTCAACAATGAGATCAGTGACCTTACCAATCATTTCATGGTCAAAACCGCGTACATGTAGTCGGTCAAGCAACTTTCCTATAATCTCCCGACCTATAAATGGGTTGGGAACGATATCAGAGATTCTCTGAACAACATAAACGGGCACCCCAATGATCATCAGAGTGCCCGTGAGAAATCAATGGAAGAGTATGCTAATTTGCGGGGATCGTATCTACCCGTCGGAAGAGAGCAGCAGCTCCTTTCTTGGTGGTCTGACCAGAGGCACCCATGCCCATATCAGACATGCGCAACTCGTCAATACCATTGTCCATGTAGAACTGCTTGACCGCAGTGGCACGATCTTCACTTAACTGCTGTGCATTGCGTTCATCGCGGGATGCATGGCCCTCAATGCGTACATTGAGATCGCAATTTTGGAGGATTTGGAGGTTCTCCATCAACTGGGTACGTCCCGTTTCCGTAAGCGTGGAAGAGTTGCGATCAAAGAATGCGGTATTCATCTCTGAAATATCGCACTCGAAACAATTGTCTTCGGTCACGTTCACCGTGGCCGTTCGGGTATCGCTACCTCCATCATTGAGAAGGTTGAGGGACACCGTATAGGAACCAGACTCGGCATATACATGAGATGGAGTGGACTGGGTACTGGTCTGTCCATCTCCAAAGTCCCATAAATAACTGAGGATCTCAGATCCGCTAGCATTGGCAGTGAAGGTGATGCTTGGGTCCTCGTCACAGATGCTTACACTTTCTTTATTGGTAGTCAGGGCAAGAATCTCTGCGGGAGCCGTGATGATCGTCATGCAGGAACCAGAGGCAGTACCAGCCTCATTGGTTGCAAAGAACATCACCTCATACGATCCAGCACTAGTATACGTATGGGTTGCAGACTCTCCAGTTGCCGTGGCTCCATCACCAAATTCCCAGCGTAACTCCACAGGCTGTGTAGCAACTTCGGCGTTGGAGACCGCCGAAAATTCAACAGGACTGCTAGTAAGTGTCAGGCCAGATGGACAGGTGAGTGCACCAACCAGTGGAGGAGTAACCGCCTTGGAAAAGTTAATCTTAAGGCCAGCACCGAATGCATTGAGAAGATCAACGCCCCCATATCCATGCTGAGAGGTGCCATCCAGAGCTTCATCATCAAGATGGAATCCACTGTTGAATTCCACAAAGAATGAAGAACGGGTGTTTAAGGCAATGTCCAAGCCCACCCCGAGTAGAGGTCCAAATGCACTACCACTTTCTTCGGTCGTGTAGGGAGCACGCTCCTGAACAACATTTCCAAAAGAATAGGTGAGACCAAAGTTGACATAGAATGCCGTGCGCGTGGATCGTTGAGCAAACATGTAGCGTCCGATCGCCTGAATGGAAGTACGCAGGGCATCATCGTTTTTCACGCTCTCATCATCGTTGATCCTTGAAGGAAACTGCGTGATGACTGGATACTCACCAGCGGTAAACGCAAGGCTGACGGAGAATGGTACGGTAAATTGATAGCCAAATTCAACACCTGCATTCCAGGGGCTTCCAAGCTCAAACGAGTCGCCATTAAAATTAAACGGCGACTTTTCATTATCACCAAGATAGGATGAAAATCCGATTCTGGGCTTGACAAATAAATTTCCGTCGGGGCGGAGATTCTTGGTATACTCCTGTGCGTTGGCCGTAGGGAGAAGAAGGCAAAGGCATAACAAATGAGCGAATGCCAGAGAGAGTAGTCGAGTAAGATTCATAGGTCTGAAAAAAAAGGAAAACGTTGCAGCCTAAAGGTTAGCTGACGGCTTGGTTCAAGTGAAGAGAAAGCTGAGACTTGTAATGGGCAGCTTTATTTCGGTGAATAATGCCCTTGTTGGCAAGGCGATCAATATAAGCCTGCGTCTTAGGGTAAAGACTCTGGGATGCAGAAGGATCTTCAGAATGAAGGATTCTTTTGACCATCGTTCGCAGACGACTGCGGTGTTCGCGATTACGTTGGCGACGCACAGCATTCTGACGAACTCTCTTCACAGCAGAAACATGTTGAGGCATGAGAATAGAAAAAGTTAAAGGTGTAAGTGGAAAAAGACTATGAATCAATCCATCATCTTACGTAAAAATGCGGGAACTGTTTCTGAGGGAGATGCCTCCTCCTTCTTTGGGGGAATATCATCCTCATTGAGATACCTGATTTTCTGCTTTTCAGGTTCCGAATCGCTCTTCGGCTGGGCAGGACCTCGGCGCTGAAACGCGGGGGCATCCAGTTTTTTCAAATTCTCTTCTCCCTTATAGCCATACGATTGATCAGGGTTAAGCATTTTTGCCTGGGTCGGTAGCAGGCCTGCCTCATGATCGTCAAAGCCCGTTGCGATCACAGTCACCCGAATTTGTCCATCCAAGTGATCATCAATGACGACTCCAGTAATGATTTCGGTATCCGTGCCAGCCTCTTTTTTGATCACCTCCATGGCTGAGTTGACCTCTCGAATCGGTACAGATCCAGCGGTGAGGTTGACGAGTACATTCCTTGCCCCCGAGATGGAGATGCCATCCATCAGAGGACTCGAGATGGCCTCCAGAGTAATGGCTGCCGCACCCTTTTTGAGATCCCCCGTTGAAGCTCCCATGATCGCAGTTCCACTATCCTTGATGGTCGTGCGGACATCGGCAAAGTCTAGATTGATCAGACCTGTTTTTGTGATCAGATCACTGATTCCACGCGTCGCATCCCCTAGGACATTATCTGCACGCTGGAAGGCATCGGAAAGTCCCGTTGAATCATCAGCGATGTCAAGAAGTCGCTCATTGGGAATCACGATTAAAGTGTCCACATAATTCTTTAAGCGTTCAATACCCTCAATGGCATACTCCATTCGCTTTTTGTTTTCGAAGTGGAAGGGCTTGGTGACAATGGCCACCACCAGAATTCCCATTCTCCGTGCAATATCGGCTACTATGGACACACCACCCGTACCCGTACCTCCCCCCATGCCCGCGGTCACAAAAACGAGATGAAATCCGTGTAGGACCGATTCGATTTCTTCGGTACACTCCATCATCGCCTCAATCCCGACATCTGGACGGGCACCAGCTCCAAGTCCTTTTGTCAATTCTCGGCCCGCTTGGATTTTATGCGGTGCAAGACTTTTCTGTAAATCCTGACAGTCGGTGTTGACGACCATGAACTCGACGGATTCCAGTCCGTTGTTGATCATGCTATTGACGGCGTTTCCACCGCCACCGCCCACACCGATGACGCAAATCTTTGCAACCCCTTGGTACTCTGCATCAAATGCAAAACGAGATTTATTTTGCTGCTCCATGACTAATGATAGATTGTGATTGATCAATGAAGAAAAAATGTTTAAAGTTCATCAAACCAGCGTTTGATGCCTGCGAAAAAATTACCAGTGCCTGAGCCTTTGCTGTGCAAAGCTCCCCCTACCCCTGTGCCATGAATATCCCCCAGAAAATTGGGAGACAGTCCATACTGAACCAATCCGGTTCCCGTTGCATATTTTGGATCTGAAACTTCTTCCCAAAGTCCACTCCCACGCTTGGTGGGACTTCCAATCCGTGTGTCCAGCCCAAGGATCTCGTCGGCAAGCTCCTTGATGTTTGGAATCTTTGATCCACCTCCAGTCAATACCGCCACCTGGAGGTGGGCCGCATACTTGCTCCGACGAATTTCAAGATGAGCGATCTCCAGAATCTCCTCCAGTCTTGGCTGAATCATCTGTGCGAGTGTACTTGAGCTGATGATCTTATCGGGGCGACCACCCAGACCTGGAATTTTGATCTGATCCTGGTCGTCTGTATAGTCAACCATGGCACAGCCAAACTGACATTTGAGCTGTTCGGCATAGTTACGCATCACGCCAAGTCCCTTTCTGATATCTTCGGTCACATTGTTACCAGCAATGGCAATGACCGCAGTATGACGGATTTTGTGATCTTCAAAGACGGCCACATCGGTGGTTCCGCCCCCAATATCAATGAGTGCAACACCTGCAATCAATTCATCTTCATGGAGAACACTAAACGAGCTGGCAAGGGGTTCAAGAACCACATCAATGACATGATAGCCAGCTTTCTCAATGCACCGATAGATATTTTTCATCGCATGAACATCACCGGTGATGATATCCACATTGGCCTTGAGTCGCACTCCTCTCATTCCCACGGGGTCGTGCACACCATCCTGACTGTCAACAATGAATTCCTGTGGGATGATATGTAGAATTTCCTTGTCATCCTCAATCTTGACACTCGCAGTGTCTTCTAGTAGCCGCTTGACATCCTTATTGGAAATCTCTTGGTTGGCGATGGTGATGACTCCAGTGCTCTCATAGCTCTTAATATGGTCACCCGCGATTCCAACGATGACATTTTGAATCTCAACATCTGCGGCTCTTTCAGCCGCATCAATGGCTTTCTGAATGGAAGCCACCGTTTTGTCAATATTGACAACCACTCCCCGATTCAGTCCATCAGACTCGGCGAGTCCAATGCCCAGAACATTAATCTTCCCCTGGCCGTCGGACTCCGCGGCCACAGCACACACCTTGGTGGTTCCGATGTCAATTCCAACAATAATTTGATCGGCAGTAGCCATAGCGTTTAGATGGAAGTTTGCCTTGTAATGATTTGACCATTAAATCGTAGGTCAATGAAATCTGGAATGGAATCCTTCTCTGTCCATTCCTGCTGCGTCCAAAAACGATACATCTTATGGATCTGCTGTTCCCACTGCGTCTCACCAACCTGCACTGCAGCCATCAAGTGGGAGTCAGATTGACGAACCACCACCTGTAATCCATCTTCATGGATCTCAAATTCGGATATGATGGAGATGATTTCCTCAGGAAGCAGAGGCATCAGAGCCGCCAACTGTCGCACCTGTTGATTCTCAATGTGCTTCAGGGGATGGTACGACTCCTTCATTCCCCGTACAATGGGAACATCAAATGTCATCTGATGGCTGAGAGGCATCATAAAACCGTGAGCATCCAAATAGTATCTCGGTTCTCCGTTGGGGGCGACTCCAAGGAGCCATGGCTGTCGTTCATCAATCTTGACCTGCATGACTCTCGTGGGGTAACAGACGGCATGAACCCCAAAAATCCATGGGTGGCGCTGCAATCGGTCCACGATTAAAGGAGGCGTGAGCGTGGTGTCAATCAGGCTATTTAATGAGGCAGGTTCCAAGAACTCAGCCCCGGTATACTGAATCTCCGTGCATGGCAACCGCAATAGATAATTCCATCCAACCAAGGCTGCAACACAGAGGGGCAGAAAGATGGACACCGTAAGGAGATATCGTTTTTGTATACGTTTCATAGTGACTTAGGCGGCGACGCTTGGACAGAGTTGTTCACAATATTGACGAGCTGTACGCCAAATGTCTCCCGCTCCCATGAACACCACCAGATCGCCTGATTGGACTTCCTCCAGCAGTATGGGGATGATCTGATGTCTGTCATGGATGTACCGGGCATCACGATGCCCCTGAGCACTTGCAAGATCAACGATTAATTCACCTGTGATTCCAGAGATGGGCTGCTCTCGTGCGGAATAAATATCGGTCACAATCAATACATTTGCATTGAAAAAAGACGATGCAAACTCCTGTTGAAAATCAATCGTGCGAGAGTAGAGATGAGGCTGAAAAACACAGATCAGTCGCCGATCTGGATACCCCTGACTTGCTGCATCAAGGGTGGCGAGAACCTCAGTCGGGTGATGGGCATAGTCATCCACCACAATGATATCCTGAGATTGACTCACGATTTGAAAACGCCTCCGAACGCCAGAAAACTTCTCCAGCCCCGACTGAATGTGTTCAAAAGGAAGATCAAGTTCTAGCCCTACTGCAACAGCGGCCAATGCGTTGAGCACATTATGTACACCTAAAGCCTTCAATTGGATGGTTCCCAACTGTTTTCCAGAGGCAATCACATCAAAGCGTGTAGTCTGTTGATCGTGGGTGATTCGTTCGGCTCGAATCATCGCCTGGCGCGAGGTTCCATACGTGACCAGTCTACGATCAATCTTTGGAAGAATAGAGAGGACACCAGGGTCATCTAGGCACACAATCGCAGCTCCGAAAAAGGGCACTTGCACTGCAAATTCGCTGAATGCATCAAGGATTTCGCTCAGGTCTGAATAGACATCAAGATGCTCTTCTTCAATGCAGGTGATCACCGCCAGGGCAGGAGTAAGTCGTAAAAAGGTACGATCATATTCATCGGCCTCAATGACAATAATATCTCCATCGCCACTCAAGGCATTGCTGTTGAATTGGGTGACTTTGCCACCTACAATGACGGTCGGATCAAACCCACCCTCTGCAATGACATGCCCAACCAGACTGGTGGTAGTCGTTTTGCCATGAGTACCAGCAATTGCAATTCCGTATTTCATACGCATCAGCTCACCGAGCATTTCGGATCGGGGAATCAGGGGAGTCCTGTTGGCCAGAGCGGCCTGCGTTTCGGTATTGGTATCAGGATTCACTGCGGAGGAATAGACCACGACATCTGCATTCTTCACCTGTCGCTGGTGATGTCCTTCATGGATGATCGCTCCTTTTTGCTGCAGCTGATCGGTGATCTCGCTCAGGTGTATGTCGGAGCCTGTCACCCGATAGCCTCGTGCGAGGAGTACATGGGCGATGGAACTCATTCCAATGCCGCCGATTCCTATCATGTGGACATGGCGGATTTGGCCGAACCAGGGCTGTCTACGATTCATCTTCATGCGTAGCCCTCCCATCCAATCAGTGCCAGAATATCGTTTGCGATGGTCGTGGCCGCTTGAGGTTTCGCAGCTTTTCGGGCCTTGGATGTCATCGTAGCTCTGCGTTCTTGGTCTGCAAGAAGGGCAGGAACCTGAATAGACAGTGCATTGAGAAGGTCCTCCTCTGGGATGCAGATGGCAGCACCGATACGTGCCATGCTCCTTGCATTTTTGGTCTGATGATCCTCGGCGACCTGCGGGGATGGGATCAGAATGGCGGGCGTTGCTGTACATAACAGCTCGCTGCATGTCAATGCCCCCGCCCGAGCAACCACCAGATCACATGCGGCATAAGCAAGATCCATCTGGTCGACATACTTCAAAATCCGAAGCCGAGCCTGCTCGTGCTTTTTCATGCGCTCATAATAAAGTCGACCGGTCTGCCAGATCACATGAACCATTGGATCGGAGAGGATCTGGTCAGAAACCTGACACATGGCCTCATTGATGGCCTGACTTCCAAGAGATCCACCAAAGACAAAGACAACCTTGGCATCCTGCGGTACATCAAGAGATGTTCGGGCATTACTGCGCTGGATGGACGATGCCAGCTCCTCACGGACCGGGTTTCCACTGACTCTGCATCGTCCTTCGGGGAACCAGCTCTTGGCTTCTTCAAATGCAATGTGGATCTGTGCGGCACGATGTCCAACAATCCGATTGGTGATCCCTGCATAGGCGTTTTGCTCTTGGGCCACCGTTGGGCGGCCACGAAGACTGGCTGCCCACAATACGGGGCCAGAAACATAGCCCCCTGTTCCCACAACGACATCCGCGTCAAAGTTTTGCACCAGCTGGTAGCTCTGCCACAGTCCCGTAGCCAGCTTGAAGGGCAGACCCACATTACGCAGTAGCTGTTTGCGATGGAACCCACTGATCGTGATCGGATGAATCTCAAACCCGGCATCTGGAACAGCATTCCACTCCAGATGATCGCGCGTCCCAGCAAATGCGATCGCACTTTTGGGCTCAATGGAGCGGATGGCTTGAGCGATCGCGATCGCAGGGTAGACATGACCTCCTGTGCCACCACCAGCCAGCAAAATTCTTGGAGCTCGTCTCATCGCCTGTCTAACTGTCGAGAAATGTTGAGAAGAATTCCGATCAGCATCCCTGCGGATAGCATGGAGGTTCCACCATAAGACACCAGAGGGAGCGGAAGACCTGTAACCGGCAGAATGCCAACGGATACCCCTGCATGGATCAAGCCATACAGGAACAGCAGGGATGAGCAACCAACCGCGAGAAAAAGCCCAAGCGGATCCATGGCATGTCGTGCAATCCTCAAGAATCCCCGCAATAGAAACAGCAGAAATAGACCGAGAAGCACAAGGCCTCCCACCAAGCCATATTCCTCGGCGATGATCGCAAAAATGAAATCATTGTACGGAGCAGGCAAGAAATTGCGTTGCATACTCTTTCCCGGCCCCTGTCCAAACCAATTCCCCATCGCAAGTGCAATCTGTGCCTGATGGGATTGATACCCCTCTGCCTGTAAACTGAATACATCCGCCTGCTCCGTATTGGAAAAGATCTTGAGTCCGAGGTATGATTCCAGCCGCTCTGCACGATTTGGAGAGGCCTGCAACATGAGCACAACGCACAGGGCTCCCAAGGCACATGCACCTCCTAAATACTTCAAACTCACGCGTCCAATAAATGCCATCAGCATTAGAGTCAATAACACCAAGAAAGCAGTGGATATATCTTCAAGCCCAATGAGGACAACCGTGAGAAATGTCCACAACATCAGGGGTAGAATGGCTCGACTAAAACTGTGAATATATTCCTGTTTGCGCACCAAGAGGACAGAGATGTAGAGGATCACGGCAACCTTTGCTATATCGGATGGCTGAAAGCTCAGAATACTGAATTGAAATGCACGTGTAGCCCCTCCGTATGAAACTCCAAAGATTCGCACCAGAACCAGTAGCAGTAGAGAGGCGACCAGCAGGAGCTTGGACCAACGTGCAAGCTGGTGGTAATCCAACATGCTGAAGATGACAAGGGTGGCCAGTGCCAAACTGATGCGGATGATATGACGCCACAAAAATTGCTCTGTGTCTCCGTCTGCCTTGACCTCTGCCAGAAAAGCAATCGCACTATAGACGGCCATAATTCCAATGGCCGACAAGGCAAGAGCAATCCACAGGACATACTTATCCATGGGTGCTGAAGCAGTGGCAGTCATGGTTTTCACAGAATGGATCATCCTCAAAACTCCTCCACAATGTGCCGAAAAACCGCTCCACGTTCTTCATAACTTGAATACTGATCAAGCGAAGAGCAGGCGGGGCTCAGCAGGACAACATCCCCTTGACGGGCATTCTGATGTGCCTGACGAGTGGCATCATCCAGAGTCGATGAGGCCATGGCCAGATCGGTGTAAGGGCCAAGTTCCTGAAGCATCTTTGGAGCACTTTCTCCAAATGTAATCAGCGTATGTACCTTGCTTTGGATGAGGGGCTTAATGACCTCATAGTCATTTCCTTTATCGCGACCTCCAGCCAGTAATACGATGGGAGATGAAAAACTCGACAGTGCATATTTGAGTGCATCAACATTGGTTGCTTTGGAATCATTGATATAGGTGACTCCCTCAATCCTTCGGACGACTTCAAGTCGATGATCAATACCACCGAATTCACGGAGGCTCTTGCACAAGGTTGCATCATTTAATCCAACACTTTGTCCAGCCAGTGCAGCTGCAAGGGAATTGCTTACGTTGTGGGGCCCATGAAGTTGAAGATCGTCAATAGACATCAGAACCTTCTCCTGAAGACGAATCCTATCGCGGAGAGCATCTGCACCTTGGGAGAGTTCCACCTGACAGCTAAAGGGAAGCCCCTGAACATCTGAGGTAGAGGTGAAGAATTCGACCTGCTTACGCACCAGAGTATCATCGTAATTGTAGACGACCACATCCTGAGTAGACTGATTTTCGTAGATGCGCAGTTTACTCTGGGCGTAATGCTCAAAATGACCATCATATCGGTCAAGATGGTCCGATGTAATGTTCAGGAGCACACTCACATCAGGACGGAAAGAGTCCACATGATCCAGTTGAAAGCTGGAGACCTCTAGTACAATCACGGTATCTGAATCCAGATCAAGGACATGCTCAGAAAGAGGGGTTCCAATATTTCCGGCCAAAACGGAAGATCGATGGCTGGTATTCAACATATGTGCAATCAGAGATGCAGTCGTTGTTTTTCCATTGGTTCCCGTGATGGCGATGACTGGACCTCCTGGTGCATACCATGATGCAACTTCTAATTCAGAATAGATCGGGATGTCCATTGCAAGTGCCTGCTGTACAAAACCATCCGAAGAGGGAACTCCTGGGCTGATGACCACAAAATCTGCTTGAAGCACTGCTTCTGTATGACCACACTCTTCATAATCAATACCCCGTTGATGACACCACCTGCGTGTCTGAGCATCCATCCTGTGACAGTCTGACAGAAATACAGCCGCCCCTGATCGAACCAGAAGATTCGACACCGCTCGCCCACTTCGGCCAGATCCCAATACGGTGACCTGCTTTCCTGTAACACTCGATTGCTGGTTCATCGGATTCGAAGAGAAAGGAGCGTTGTCAGCATGGTGATCACGGTAATCAGCCAGAAGCGCGATACAATCTTGACCTCGTGCATTCCACCAGCCTCATAGTGATGATGGAGAGGAGCCATCTTGAAAATGCGTTTTCCTTCCCCCGTTTTTAGGCGTGTATAGCGGAAGTAGGAGGTCTGTATAATGACTGACAGCGTCTCGATAAAAAAGATTGCACACAGAAGGGGGAGAAGAAATTCCTTTTTGATCATCAGGGCGACGACCGCAATGGCAGCACCCAGAGACAGGGATCCTGTATCTCCCATAAAGACCGAAGCAGGATAGCTGTTGAACCATAAAAATCCCAAACATGCAACCACCAACGATGCAATAAAGACAGTCAGTTCACCCGCCCCTTCCAGATACATCACCCCGAGATAGGAGGAGAATCCAAGATGGCCAGAGATGTAGGCCAGAACAAAGAGACCAATGGCTACAATGGCCGTCGTTCCCGATGCAAGCCCATCAAGCCCATCGGTGAGATTGACCGCATTAGAGGTGGCCGTTACAATGAAAATGGAGGTGGGAATAAAGAGTAACCATCCGAGATCTGCACCCGCAAATAAAAGGTTTCCAAGAACATTATAGTCAAGGAGCCACTCTCGCAAGAGCGGTAGCTCTGTTACAGAACGCGTCTGCTCAAACTGAGGATGAAAGTACAGGACAAGTCCAATCAGAAGCCCAAGTCCGACCTGCCCAGCCAACTTCATCCGTGCATCCAGTCCATCTTTGTTTTTCTTAATGGTTTTGATATAGTCATCTGCGAATCCAAAGCCTGCCATCCACATCGTGGTGATCAGAATCAGCCATACATAGACTTCGCGTAAGTCCCCCCACAAAAAGGTTGAAATCACGATGGCGCTCACAATGATGACTCCTCCCATGGTGGGAGTTCCGCGTTTGTGGGAATGATCCACACCATTGGATGCAAGTTCAGTTCGAACCTGTTCTCCCAGCTGCTTGCGTGCCAGCCACTGGATCACGCGGGGGCCAATCATCATGACAATCAAGAAGGCGCTGATGGCAGCAAGGGCCGCACGAACGGTGATAAACTCCACCACCTGAAATCCCGGCGGGCTAAATGCCGTTTCCAGCCACTGTAAAAGAAAATAGAGCATCGACTAGTTCAGTTGGGCTGGAGATACGGCTGAGAATGCATCAAGCACCAATTGCTGATCACTCATCGTGATGGAGGATTCATGTTCAAGCTGAGCAGGTTCATGACCTTTTCCTGCAAGCAGAACGATATCACCTGGATGGCATGACTGGGCGACGAACCTGACAGCCTCGGATCTGCATGGAATCTGATGGGCATGTTGGGGAGACTGCATGCCCCCAAGAATCTCCTGGGTGATACTATGAGCCGATTCACGGCGGGGGTTGTCTTTGGTGATGACCACATGATCAGCTAGGTTTTCGGCAATGGCACCCATGAGCGGGCGCTTGAGTCGATCGCGATTTCCACCACACCCAAAAAGACACCATATCTGGGATGGATGACGGCGTGATGTGTGCAAAGACTTGAGGACCTGCTCCAGAGCGTCTGGAGTATGTGCATAATCAATGATGATTCGCGTCTGGTCATTGCATTGGTACTGCTCATACCGACCCGAGACGGGTGGTGCTGTTGATAGGGCATTGATGACATCGCTTGCACCAAGTCCTGTCACTCGTGCAGCACTGTATGCAGCGGCCAGGTTGTAGGCATTGAAGGTGCCAGCAAGCCGAAATTGACACGTCTGCCCATCTAGATTCAGCATGAGTCCACGCGGGCTATCTTCAACGATCCTGAATTGAATATCTGCTTTTGTATTCTGGCCAAACGAACACTTCTTTGCCCGTGTATCCTTTACGATCTGATCCCCTGCAGGATCATCCTGATTGTAGACGGCGGTCGCATGACGGGGCAATCCATCAAAAAGACGCTTTTTAGAGGACAGGTAGTGTTCAAAGGTCTGATGATAGTCCAGATGATCTTGTTTTAGATTGGTGAAGATACCCGTTGAAAAATGAAGGGTGCCCGTTCGGTACTGATCCAATGCGTGGGAGGATACCTCAATCACACAGGCTTTGCAGTCGGACTGGACCATTTCTGCCAGCATTGGCTGAAGTTCGGTTGCATCGGGAGTGGTCAAGTGCGAAGTATAGGTTGCATGTCCAGTACGACAGGTCACGGTTCCAATGAGTCCAGTGGGAGTTCCAGTGGATTCAAATACATGATGCAGGACCGTAGCGGTCGTTGTTTTTCCGTTGGTTCCTGTCACGCCCGTTAGATGTAACGAATTTCCTGGATCGTGATAAAAGGCAGCGGCAATGATAGCGCATGCTTTACGGGCATGGGTGACCTGAACAAGGTTCGGAATATCGTTCCGTTCATCTTCGGACACAATGATCGCTGCACCAGCATCCAATGCATGATGGATATAGGAGCTCCCATGTTCAGCGTGGCCATGGATGGATACAAATACATACCCCGGCTGAATCTTCCGGCTATCCTGCGAGATGCCAGTGATGGTGGTATGATCCATAGACCTGTCGGCGTGGATGAGCAGTCCAGCGTTCACTAAGCGAGATTGGAGATGGTCCCAGGTCATCTTATTGCAAGTGAAGAATGGCCACCGGATCAGCATGCTCGCCGGCTTGGGGAGTTTGCTCAACAACGGAGCCAGATCCATGGAACTGGACGCGGATTCCCTTGGAGCTCAGGAGGTAATGGGCGGCTCGTGCATCAAGTCCGACTACATTGGGCATGGCCGTGCTATCGCTCAAAGGGGGAACTCTGTGAGGTTTGATGCCAGTATTCTGCTGAACATCTGCCGATTCAACGGAGGACAAAAAGGCTGATGGAGCATCATCATCTTGGTCGGACACAGCCATTTGCCAAGTTTCTTCTGGGAAGGGGGTCGGAGACGTAGAGAATGCAACGTCCCATCGCTGTGCAATCTGTCGGAAAATTGGCCCAGAAACCTTTCCCCCAAAAATACTGGTTTGTGGTTCATCAAGAATCACAATCATTGCGATTTCTGGGTTTTCAGCAGGGTAAAACCCCACAAAGGTGGACCGGTACTGATCAATGTATCGGCCGTAAACCGTTTTACGGGCCGTACCCGTTTTTCCAGCAACCGTGATGTGAGGAATCTGAGCATCAGTAGCGGTTCCACGTTGGACCACATCCACCAGTGCGGATATGAGACGTTGAGAAGTCTCATGGGAAAGGACTCGTCGTATGGAATCCGTTCGGGCCGGGTCATTTTGTGCACTCCAGAGCAGGTTTCCTGTAACATCCCGTCGTTCGGCGACGATGTAGGGCTGGCGAAGGAGACCATCATTGGCCAAAGCTGCATAAGCCATGAGGATCTGAAGAGGTGTTACATCAATCTCGTAGCCGATACTGAGTGCAGTTTTGGTCGTTCTGCTCCATCGGTCGGTTCGTTTCAAAAACCCTGCGGTCTCTCCTGGAAGATCAATCCATGTTTTCTGTCCAAACCCAAAATTGCGAATGTAGCCATAGAGTGTTTCTTCGGGCATTTCTTTGGTCGTAAGGGCCATTCCCACATTGCTGCTTTTAACAATAACATCCTTAAAGGTGAGTTCTCCATACTCGACAATATCATTGATGGTATAACTGGCAATCTGAAACTGACCATTCCCAGTATTGACAATACGATCCATGGTGGTCATTCCTGATTCAAGGGCGGCCGATGCAGCAATGAGCTTGAAGGATGATCCAGGCTCCAGTCGGTCGGTGATCGCACGGTTACGCCAAGTGGAGACCGCAGAAAGCATCGGTGCATTCGGGTCGTAGGTTGGAACATTTGCCATCGCCAGAATCGCGCCAGTGGATGGGTCAACGGCGATTGCACTTCCCTGAACGGCCCCCGACTGGGCAACTCCACGAGCCAGTTCTTCTTCCATGATGGTCTGACGGATCAGATCAACCGTGAGGACCAGGGTTTCTCCATCTACCGCATCAACGACAACTCCCTCTGCGTCAACACGAAGGAATCCGCGCCGATCCCGTAGAAGGGTGCGACGACCGGGCACTCCGGTCAGGTAGGCATCATATTCAAGTTCAAGTCCTGCTACCCCATGGCCGTCCACATCTATGCGTCCCAGAATGTGGGAGGCTGTTTGTCTGTAGACATACTGTCGCTGAAAGTGCTCTTCAATGATCACTCCCGGAAGATCCCACGAATCCACTTCCTGACGTTGATCGGGTGTTATATCCACCAAACGCACGAACTGCTGGCTGACGCGCTTTTCGATCTTTGACTGAAGCTCTGAAATGGGCATGCCTGTCAAAGAGGACAAGCGAACCAGAAAAAACGTTTTCTCGTCTTCAAATCCAGGGGCCAGAGGATCAAGGGCCACTTTATATCGTGGTGAATTGACAACGAGTGGGCGCCCCTGCTGATCAATAATTTCACCGCGCTGGGGTGGCAGGATCTGCTGAGATTCTGCCTGCCGCAGTCCCAGCTCCCGCAGGTGATCTCCCTGAGCAAGGTTGAGCCATATCAACTGACCTGCAATGATCAAGGGAAACAGTGCTAGTGCAGTTAGGACGATGTACATGCGTCCATGGGTTTGTTCTCGCAGACTCATGGGGCAGGTGGCTCGTTAGGGTTGAGGTCACTGGACAATTCATGAACTTCCTTAAGCCCAAGTTCGCTTGCACGCTGATGGATCACCGAAGGACCAATCGTTGCGTTCAAGTCGGAGACGAATCGATTATGCTGTAAATGGAGCCGAACATTCTCTCTTCGCTGTGTATTGATTTGATCAAGAAGATCCTGAGAACGGTGAATTTGACCGATATACATGGTCAGGATTCCAGCTAGGAGGAAGATGATCAACGCAAAGTGAAGGGTAGGGATACGAGCGATCACTTTTGGCTTGGAGGCAGATTCATCCATCACGGTCAGCTCCTGCCAGTTATTCATCGATAACATGGCATGGCGGACTGCACGTTTCTTGCGCCTTGCGGAACGTGGTTGTCTGGAGCCCTTCATCAATGAGAATGGTTGGCGGATACAGAGGTGCGAGACGCTACGCGTAGCCGAGCACTGCGAGATCGGGGGTTCGCTTTCACCTCAACTTGATCTGGCATCACCGGTCGTCGTGTAAGTGGTTTCCAAGGAACGAGTCGGTTTCCATAGACATCTCGTTGTGCATCACCATGAAGAGCTCCATTGCGAATCATCCGCTTGGCCATTCTGTCTTCAAGTGAGTGATAACTGATGATGACCATTCTACCCCCTTCAGAGACGATCTGAGGACTTGATTCAAGAATCTGAGCGAGTTCATCCAGCTCCTGATTCACGGCAATGCGGAGGGCCTGAAAGGTGCGGGCCACGGCCCGTGATTCCATTTTGGTCGGAACGGCCCTGCGAATAATGGTCGCTAGATCCATGGTGGTTTCCACAGGGCGATGCTCCATAATGGATTGACAGATCTTTCTGGCGTGGGGTTCCTCGCCATACCGACGCAGTAGACGCACGAGATCCTTTTCAGCATAACCGTTGACAATATCTGCTGCCGTGGTTGGTGAATCTGGATCCATTCGCATATCAAGGGGAGCACTACTTCGGTGACTGAATCCCCGCTCTCCTGCGTCAAGTTGGTGGGATGAAACGCCCAGGTCCAACAGCAATCCGGTCACGGGCAGATACTCACGGATGAGCGTCTGCAGACGGCCGAAGGCTCCCCTTAGGGTCATCAGTTGTTTCTGATGAACGGCCTCTGGAAATCGAGACCGCACGGCATGGATGGCGGATGGGTCTCGATCGACGGCAATAACCTTCCCATTGGAAGATAATCCAGACAGAAGGGCGGCAACATGCCCTCCCCCTCCTGCGGTCGCATCCACATAGAGACCATCCATATCTGTGATCAGATAGTTAAGTACAGCATGAGAGAGCACCGGTGCATGATAAGCGGTGGCATACGAAGCAGTCAGCATTACTGGGCCATCACCTCCGCCGCAAGCGACTCATAGTCCATGTCCTCTTCATTCAGGTAATCATCAAACCGATCGGGGTTCCAGATTTCAATGTAGGTCTGACTTCCAAGGAGTAGGGTTGTATGTTGTATTCCCGCATACTCAAGTAACGGTCTTGACAGAGAAATGCGGCCCTTTGAATCGATACTCACTTCCTCGGCCCACATCATGAACTGGCGCGTGAATGCCCGGTGTTTTCGGTCATAGGGATTGAGGCTTTTGACATGGTCCTCAATTGTGGTCCACTCATCAAGTGGATAGGCAAAAATGCACTTTTCAAATCCACGAGTGATGACAAGGGTGTTATTGGCCTCGCTACGCATGCAGGAACGCATCCGTTTAGGGATCGCAACTCGCCCTTTGTCATCCACGGAATTGGTGGATTGCCCCTTAAATCCAGGCATGAATCACGGATTTTGTCTATTTAACACATTAAGTTAAGAAAAATTTCCCATAATTTCCCACAATTTCCCACAAAATAAATAAAATTTTTAAACTTTTTACGAAACCACAAAGCATTTGCCTCTCATCAATGAGTATGAGAGGAGGAATTGCAGAGGGAAAAAGGGGAGGTTTTAACGGCCGTTTTTCAGGTTTACGGCAGCAGAAACGAAGGAAGTAAAGAGAGGATGGGGGTACCCAACGGTGGAGCGATATTCTGGATGAAATTGAACGCCGATGTACCAGGGGTGAGAGGGAAGTTCCGCGATTTCCACCAGTCCACTTTCGGGGTTGATTCCCGAAAACACAAGACCATGCTCTTCAAGGTGATGTTTGATGGAGTTATTGACCTCAAAGCGGTGACGATGGCGTTCAGAGACGAGCGTATCTCCATAGATGGAATGTGCTCTGGAATGTTCAGTGATTTGACAGTCATAGACTCCGAGTCGCATGGTGCCGCCCTTACTGGATATGGTCTTCTGCTCTTCCATCAGATCAATGATGGGCCATGGAGAATGTTCATCAAATTCAGTTGAATGTGCTCCTTCAAGGCCGCAGCAATCTCGTGCGAAAGCGATGATAGCACACTGGAGTCCCAGGCAAATACCGAAAAAGGGGATCTGGTTCACTCGTGCAAATCGGGCGGTGGAGATCTTTCCCTCAATGCCGCGGTGCCCAAAACCAGGTGCGACTAAAATTCCGTTGACACCGGAGAGGATGTCCTCATAGTTGCGTTCTGTGAGGTCTCCACTCTCAACGTAATGCACATCTACATGAACAGAAAGCTTTGCACCTGCCAGAACAAACGATTCAGTAATCGATTTATAGGCATCCTGATGGGTCACATACTTTCCAACCAGAGCAATCCGTACGTGTTCTTCGGGGGCATTCAGTCGATTCACAAATTGGGTCCACTGCGTAAGGTCGGGTTCTGGGGTGATGCGTTGAGGAGGAATTCTCAGTTGTTCAAGGATGAGTTTTTGCACCCCCTGTTGCGAAAGCTGAAGGGGAACTTCATAGATGGAGCGTGCGTCAGCCGCTTCAATAACGGCCCGCGTTTCTACATTGCAGAAGCGAGCAATTTTTTCACGAAGTTCTTGATCCAGTGGATGCTCTGATCTACACACTAGCAGATCAGGCTGAAGTCCATAAGAGAGAAGCGTCTTCACCGAATGCTGGGTAGGCTTCGTTTTGAGTTCGCCAGCCGCGGCGAGATAGGGGACTAGCGTGAGATGAGCGACCTGAGCATTGATGGATCCCAGTTCATAACGCAGCTGGCGAATCGCTTCCAGATAGGGCAGGCTTTCAATATCTCCTACGGTGCCTCCAATTTCGGAAATGATCACATCCAGTGGTTGGGTTTCGGCCAGACGGACAATCCACGCCTTGATTTCGTCAATGATATGAGGGACGACCTGAACCGTTTTCCCAAGATATTCTCCAGAGCGTTCCTTTTCGATGACCTCGCGGTAGACGCGCCCCGTCGTAACATTATTAGCCTGACTAGTTTTGTGGCCCAAGAATCGTTCGTAGTGTCCAAGATCTAGGTCGGTTTCTGCCCCATCATGGGTGACGAAGACCTCTCCATGTTCATAGGGATTCATGGTGCCTGGATCCACATTGATGTAGGGATCCAGTTTTTGAATGGACACCCGTAGGCCATGTGCTTCAAGGAGGCATCCCAGAGATGCACAAAAGATTCCTTTTCCTAGCGAGGATGAAACGCCACCAGTCACGAAGATGTACTTGGTATTCACGAGTTCGTGCTCCGAATGAACATGAGAATTTTAAAGTTACGATATAGATTGGACATTATGTGTTTTTGCGGGCCACGATCATCAGCCCTGTGCCACGATCATTGATCTGACGGAGATCCATCAGGTTCATCAGAAGTCCAATGGGTAGAATGGGGATATAGTATAATGCAACCAATGGAGCCAGAAACATGGACCTGCCAAGAAGCAGGATAGGGCATTTAATCAGTAAACGCCATGCAATGGATCCCCACTTGCCATAGCTATATTCTTTTGCAACAATGTCTAAACCGGCATCAACAAGTTTTTGGTGGAGTTCCTGAAGATTGTAGCCATCCCGAACATGTTCACCGATAAAACTCTGCTGATGGCTATGGTGAACATCGGAACCTCCCTGATCACTGGGGGTGCTGATGATGAGATAACCGCCTGGGCTTAGACGTTCTGAAAAGTGATGGATAGCGGTATCGTCATCAACGATGTGTTCCAGAACATCGATCGCTAGAATACAGTCAAAATGTTCATGGATGTGGGGATCGGTCAGATCATCTAATTGAAAGTCCACCTGATTCAAGAGCCCAAAAGCATCAAAGGTGCGAGCGGCCCGATCAAGGTAATCCTTTTTTAGATCCGTTGCCGTTACATGAACTCTGGGATAGTTACGTACTACATGCCATGCATACTGTCCAAATCCAGTGCCTGCATCCAGTAATCTGGAACCCGATTGAAGATCAATGGTACGCAGAGCACGATGTACATACCATGTTCGGAGGAAAAACAGATCCATCACATGGTACAGGATGGGAAGAAACGTTGGAGATGAATCTAACCAGCGGCTAATACGGTCTTTGATAGCATCGTAGTCCATAGATGAGAAAGGTTTATGGCAATTCAATAGAATCAACAGGAGGAGTCATGGTGTAACGGTCGATATGGTAGGATTTGAACATGTCCTGCAACGTAGATTGGAAGATGGGTTTTGTTCTTGGGCTGGTCAGCATGACAGGGTCTCACATCAATCAGTGCGGAGTCAATGATGTTTGAACCATAGCTGAATGGGTTGGACTCATGGCGGAGGGGGAGGGATTCGAACCCCCGGTACCTTTCGGCACGCTGGTTTTCAAGACCAGTGCATTCAACCACTCTGCCACCCCTCCAACGTCATGCAAATGTACAAATCCAAAATCATAGATCAGATGCGGAGAGGGTGGGATTCGAACCCACGATGAGCTGTTAACCCATACTCCCTTAGCAGGGGAGCGCCTTCAGCCACTCGGCCACCTCTCCCAAGGATTGCCAAAGAGAACCTGCAACGTTTACGTCATCTTCAATAACCGCTTAGACGCGTTGAACTGGAAATTGTTTTTGTGAACCCATAACACTATACTGCAACTCAGGGTAAAGTACCATCGGGATTATAGCCATCAAGAGGGCAATCTGAGTTGAGATGATATGTACACATGAGACATGTCGTACAAGTAACATCTAAGGAAAAAGACCACAAGGTTCAGCCTCAAAAGGAACAGGAACGCATCTGGGGATCAATGTTCTTCCAGTGCGTTTGCCCCGCTGATGATTTCCAGAATTTCAGTCGTGATGGCACTCTGACGGGCACGGTTGTACTGCAAACGAAGTGATTGCAATAGCTCGGTAGCATTGGATGTGGCGTTATCCATGGCAACCATGCGAGCCCCCTGCTCCGCTGCAGAGGATTCCAGTAGAGCACGCCATATCTCAAAATTGACAAACTGGGGAACCAAGGAATCCAGAATGTGCTCGGAGTCCGGATCAAACAGATAATGTGCCCGGTATTTTTCATCAAGGTCGGGGGCAGTCACGTCTTCGTTGAGCATCACAGGAGTACGAAACTGCTCTGGAGGAATGGGAATCAATGGAGCAACAATTCGGTTCTGTGCAATGGTGTTTTTGAATTCGTTATAGACAATCTTGACGATGTCCCATCGCTCTTCTACATATCCTTTCATGGCCAACGAGCCAATACTGAGGGCAGTCTCAAAACTCAACTCGCTGAAGACACCACTGAAATCCCCCACCAGATTGTATCCACGCTTTCCAAAATACTCTGCCCCTTTACGCCCTACTGCCGCGATCTGCAGTGTTCCCTGACGATGGAGCTCAGAAAATTGGGATGTAATGAGCGTTTCAGCACTCTTGATCACATTGGTATTGAAGGCACCCGCGAGCCCACGGTCGCCTGTGACGACAATGATCAGGGCTGCATTGACCGACGGATGTTCACGAAGCAGAGGATGTGCATTCACTGCTCCCTGCCGCTTGAGGTGCTCAATGATTTCTCCGATCTTGTAGGCGTAGGGTCTTGTCTTGAAGATATTCTCCTGAGCCCTGCGTAACTTGGCCGCCGCGACCATCTTCATGGCACGCGTGACCTGTTGGGTATTTTGTACGGATGCAATCCGCGTACGGATATCACGTAACGTCGCCATTAAGCGTTCGCCGTGTAGAGTTCAACGAAGCGAACTGCTTCCTCGCGGAAAGAATGCTTGGCTTCATCGGAGAAGTTTCCCGTCTCTCGAATACTTGCTAACGCCTCAGATGCCTTCATCCTTAGAGTCTCCAGTAGCTCGGATTCAAACTGCTCCAGATCCGAAACGGCAACCTGATCAAGAAGCCCTTCACTGCCAATGTAGATGATGGCAATCTGCTCTTCGACGGGCACAGGCAAAAACTGTCCCTGCTTGAGTAATTCCACGAGACATTCACCACGTCGCAGCTGCCGTTGCGTAGCAGGATCAAGGTCAGATCCAAATTTTGAAAAGGCCTCTAATTCGCGATATTGGGCTAAGTCCAGACGCAACATGCCAGCGGCGGACTTCATCGCTTTAATCTGAGCATTGCCCCCAACTCGACTCACAGAAATTCCAACATTGATGGCTGGGCGAACTCCCGCATTGAACAAGTCAGGCTCCAAGTAAATCTGTCCATCGGTAATGGAGATGACATTGGTTGGGATGTATGCATCAACGGCACCAGCCTGAGTTTCAATTACAGGTAGAGCCGTCAGAGAGCCACCACCCTTGATCTTACCCTCCAAGGAAGGGGGCAAGTCATTCATATTTGAGGCGATCTCCTGACTGTCGGTGATTTTAGCAGCACGTTCTAGCAGTCGACTGTGCAGATAAAAAACGTCACCCGGATAAGCTTCCCGACCTGGAGGGCGGCGAAGGAGCAGAGAAACCTGACGATAGGCAACAGCCTGTTTGGACAGATCGTCAAAGATAGCTAGGGCATGTCGGCCAGTATCTCGAAAGTATTCACCAATACATGCACCAGCAAATGGAGCAATAAACTGAAGAGGAGCAGCCGCTGAAGCGGGAGCATTCACAATGACGGTATACTCCATTGCACCGTTTTCCTCTAAGGCACGGGCCACCTGAGCAACCGTAGAGGCCTTTTGGCCAATAGCTACATAGATGCAGTACACAGGTGCATCCGTTTCATGGGTAGACCGCTGACTGATGATCGTGTCAATGAGGATCGCCGTTTTTCCAGTCTGGCGATCGCCAATCACGAGCTCCCGCTGCCCGCGCCCAATAGGGATCATTGAGTCAATGGCTTTAATACCAGTGATCAGGGGTTCCGATACCGGTTGGCGATAGATGACTCCAGGGGCCTTGCGTTCCAGGGGCATTTCACAGGTATCGCCAGTGAGTGCACCTTTGCCATCAAGTACATTTCCAAGAGGATCAATGACTCGTCCTAGCATCCCCTCGGAGACTTGGATGGAGGCGATTCTACGGGTTCGGCGGGCTTGATCACCCTCTTTAATCTCCTGCACCTCTCCAAAGAGGACAGCACCTACATTATCCTCTTCTAGGTTGAGAACCATGCCGGTGACATCGCGTTCTGGAAATTCAATCAATTCACCAGCCTGTACCTGAGACAGGCCGTAGAGTCGGGCAATTCCGTCTCCAACCTGCAAGACGGTGCCGACTTCGTATACATCTGTTTCGGACTGAAAGCCACCGAGTTCCTGTCTCAACAGTGCAGTGACTTCGTCCGGTCGAATAGCCGTTGGCATCAATAGATTACGTTAATGAGATCTGCATACGCAGACGATCATGAAGGAGAGAGAGTTGGTGTCGGACACTACCATCATACACCATATCTCCAATTTTGAGAATGATCCCCCCCATCAGGGAAGGATCGGTGGTCACAAGAAGGCGGACGCGGCCTTCAAGTTGTGAGGTCAGAACAGACCGGAGGCGTTCAATTTCCCCGTCAGAAAGCTGGGCATAAACATAAGCATGTACCGTGGTGATACCTAAGGACTGATCCAAGCAGTTCTGAAAACAGACCAGAATTTCAGAAAGAAGATGTTCTCTTCCACGCTGAATGAGCAGTTGCAGAAAACGCAGAGTCACCAGGTGAACATGTTCCTGAAAGAGACGCTGTAGAATCACGGATTTTTGGTGCCGAGAAACGACAGGACTTTTGAGGAGGTTCTTCAGGTCCTGAGAAGCATTCAGTGTCTGCTGAATCAGTTGCACATCATCTACGACGGAGGCAATTGAAGTTGATTCCTGATAGAGTGCATCGGCATAACGCCGAACAACCAGTAACGATGTCATGCCTGAGCAGAAGGGCTCTGAGAGCGATCAGAGGTTGTCAGATCATCAATGAACTGACTCACGAGTGCACGCTGACTGGAAGAATTGATGTTCCCCTGGAGGATTTTCTCCGCAGCAAGAATGGCAAGATCGGCCACCTCATCACGCAGAGACTGAAGTGCTCTCTCTTTATCTCGCTCAATGTCCAGTAGTGCCTGTTCACGGAGCGAGGTGATCTCCTCACGGGTGCGTTCCACCTGCCGGTCGCGCAGAGACTGGGCCTCATCTCTAGCTTCTCGAAGAAGTTTTTGTGCCTCCTGTTCAACTTCACGCTTCGCCTGAGCATTGCTTTCTTGCAATCGCTGGCTTTCCGCCAGTGCCTCTTCTGCACGATTTAAGGAACTCGCAATCGTTTCTTCACGTTCAGACAGGGCAGACGTAATGGGGCCCCACGCATATCTGCGCAAGATCAGCAGAGTCACCAAAAAAATGACGGACAGCCAAACGATCAATCCGACATTGGCACTCAATAGGCTCGCACCGAATAACATGATGAACAGGTCTCTTATTTAAAGGCAAGAATAAAGCAGATCACCAAGCCAAACAGTGCAACTCCCTCAATGAGGGCGGCAGAGATAATCATGGTAGTACGAATATCGTTCGTCGCTTCGGGCTGACGGGCAGTACCCTCCATGGCGGGGCCGGCAAGCTTGCCAATGCCAAGTCCAGTTCCAAGTGCGACGAGTCCGGTGCCTAATCCAGCACCAAGGAATGCAAGAGCTGCAGCTTCCATAATAAAGATAAAAGTTAAGGTTAGGGTTGAAAGATTGGGTTATATGCTCAATGTGCCTCACTGTGCGAATGACTGGCGATAGCCATACCAATGAACAGTGCGGACAGAATGGTGAAGATGTACGCTTGAATAAATGCAATCAAAATTTCAAGGAACATCACAAACAGGGTGAAGCCAAGACTAATCGGAACGACTCCGTAGCCAACTACTTCGCCAAACAACTGAGTAAAGGTGAAAATCATGCCAATGAGACTGAGAATCACCAAATGCCCGGCGGTAAGATTGGCAAACAGACGAATCGCTAGGGCAATGGGTTTGGTGAATAGTCCCATGATCTCCGTCGGAATCAAGAGAAACTTAACCAATACTGGCATATCGGGGGGCCAGAACACATGCTTCCAATGATCTTTGGATCCATTGAACTGGGTAAGGACAAAAGTGAATCCAGCCAGTACAGCCGTAATATTGAGATTGGAAGTAGCCGTGGCCCCAAACGGTACAAGCCCCAGTAGATTACAGGTCAGGATGAAGAAGAATGCCGTGAGCAGATAGGGCAGAAATCGATCGGAATTCTCCTTGCCAAGATTGGGAACGGCAATGTCATCTCGAACGAATACAATCAGGGTTTCAAACAGATTCTGAAAAACTCCCTTGGGGGCACTGGTGCGACCGATTCCCCGACGATACCGACGGGCAAGCCGTATAAAGATCGTCAGCAGAATGCCAGATGCAAGGATGGAAAACACCAGATGCTTCGTGATCGACAGATCAAGAAGCAAGGCACCTTCACGGGGAATGAGCTTGCTGTCTAAGTGCTTACCAGATGTGATCAAAGCATCAAGGTCAACTGGAGATGCTGTATGAGGCTCGTCATCATGAGGTTCATCGGATGCATGATCAGGATACGGAAGCATTTCTCCCGACTGGAGGGCCCGCTTGGTTGATGAATAGGCAAGCAATTGAGTACCACTAAGTTCATGACGAACGATAAAAAGTCGTGGTAACTCTACCTTTGCAAAGGGGAGAAAATCAAGATAGTAAGCGTCGGCAGTGTGATGGACCGCATCAAATTCTTCCTCCTCACTGGCCATTGAATCAAATGGGAGCAACAGCACAGTGAAGCAAACTAGAGTAGACAACAAGTGGCCTATGCTCATGAAGCTTTTCGGCGGCTGATCCACAGAATTTCTACGAAGAGACCTGTCAAAGCGATCAGCAGGAAGGTCGCCGTAAACGCCTCAAGTACAACTGGAACCATGGAAATGATCAAGATGAACACTAAAAGAGCTCCAATCATTCGCAACACCATGCCACCAAGCACGACAGGCACAAAATTGGTGGTGCGCTGAGCAATCATCGTTACCAGAATGCTGGTTCCTATATAACCAAACCCCAGTAGCATTCCTGCAACAATACTCCATTGAGAACTCATTCGAAAAACGCTTCTACGAAACAACGAATAAGATGATCAACTAAAAGGATAGAAAAAATTGTGAAGAATTTGTGAACTAGTCCTGATGATAGGCAATATGAACCAGTCTGACAAAAATGCACACCATCCCAACGATAGAGCAAACAAGAATCAGCCATGGAGTGGTATGAAGCCACTGATCCAAAAAATATCCACCGAGAGCAAAAGCCGCCATAGTCATGGCCAGCTGCATGCCAAGACTCAGGTAAGGGGAGGCATCACGCAGGCTGCTTTGCCAGTTTTTTGTCTTTCCCATTGGTGGATGGCACAAAGCTGGAGGACAAATCCTTTGACTTAACGCCCATATGGCACTCGCCATTGAAAATGGCACCATCCTCCATCACGAGGCGATTCGCAGAAATGGTACCTTCAATTTTTGCGGTGCCCGTTAAAAAAACTTTATTTGCGGCAGTGACTACGCCCTTGACGGAACCAGAGATGTTGACATCTTTTCCATGAATGGAGCCGTCAACAAATCCATCTTCGGTCAGATAAATCGTGCCATCTACTTTCAGTTCACCGTCCAGTTTCCCTCCCATCCGTGTATCCGACGATGAGGTCAATGTCCCTTTGACGGTCGTACCTTCTGCAATGACATTGAGATGGGAAGACCCATCCGATTCCCTTTTGATACGAGGGGCAATCTCTTTGGTTTTTCGTGAAGGTGGCATGTATAAAAAGAGTAGTTTTGGTAATTTAAGAAAAAAAATTCATTCACACCAATGAATGTGAAAATTGATCACGGATTCAGTAGCCAAGTAGATAGGTGGATGGCTGTTGTGCTATGCCATGATTCCACAATTCAAAATGAAGATGTGGTGCAGAGGAGAATTCCCCAGAGTCTCCACTGATCGCAATGATTTCACGGGCATCAACTCGCTCTCCAACCCGCTTTAAAAGTCGTTGATTGTGTTTATAGACAGAGACATATCCTTCTGCATGTTGAATGGTGATGGTGTGGCCACCCTCATAGGTCCAGTCTGAGAAAATGACATACCCATCACCGATGCTGTGAACCGTTGATCCGGCAGTAATGGCAAAGTCAATGGCATAATGCCCCATTTCAGCGGCAAAGGAGCGCGTAATGATGCCTGAAACTGGAGGAACCACTGGTCTCTGAAGAGGCATCAGATGATCAAGTGGACTCGGTGATTTGTATTCCTGCGTGGATGATTTTAGGGATGCCCAAGCCATTGGGCTCACAGGCAGATAACCTTGGCCTGTGTGAGTATACATTGAAGTGGATGGATGATTCACTCCCATTCCAGTGGGAAGGATGGCCGTCATGGATGGGTCCATACCGTCATCATACAAGCTGTCAGAATGTTCAGAGAGAAGAGTGCGCAGGTTGGAAAGATACTGTGCCTGTACATCCAGTGAATCAGAAATTTGCTGTAATCGTATAGAAGTCGATATGGAACGTTGATGAAACTCTCGTAGATCCATACTTGGAATGAGCCCCAGATTGACAGCGTAAAGAGTCAACCCAAAAATGATCACCGTAAAGAGTGACAGCATGGTAATCAATAGGGTGCGGGGATAAAACTGTTGGGGGATGTATTCCTTGTAGGTGTCTTTTTCATCCCCCCTCCAAATGATGATACGAGCCTCACGGCCCAGCTTCCAAAGAATGTTTTTGTAAAACTCAATAAATGCCCTGAGTGAATGCATCAACGATAGAAGTGCCTCTTTAGTTGAAGACGATTTCATGGATGACTTTTTTACCTAGAGTCTGATTCAAGCGATCTTTCCACTGGATGCGGTGCATATGCAGTTCTTGGCGCCATGTGCCAGAATTGAGTTCAACATAGAGCCGACCCTGTCGGGCCCATACGTGTTCAGTAACCGTAGCAATCACGGGTCCAGCAAGTTGGTGCCATGCCTCAACTGCGTGTGCTTCGTCAACACGTTGCCGAATACCAAGATCATCAAAAATATGATCAATCAGGTTAGAAAGCAAAAGGGGTTTTGGCGATGTTTGAGACCGCATAGAAGGATTCAGGCTTGGACACCATCATACCCTTCAAATGAGCATAGGATGCAATCCAAGCCTAAGGTTGTCAAATTTCCTATCATTTCCGTGCATCCATCCAGTGCTTACCTCTCAGATACCTTGAATCAGAGATAGGATGAGTGTACAAGGGCATGACATTTTTCAAATGAAAATGTTTACTCTCCACTGGATCTCATCCAGTGTTTGGAGTCATCTTCCTAGATGGATGAGCAATCAGATTAGACCTTCAAGGCAATCCCGTTCAGTTCAGAAGGAGCAGATGTCGTGTTGTAAGTGATTATGTGAGCTCAATTCAATGAGATTTGTCCAGATTGTGTAGTAATTATCTCTGATAATGTGACTATATCACGGTAGGAAGCGACATGGTATATTATGAATAATTTTTTCTTTTGCATAAGCGTGAGCTTTTTGATGATCACTGGATCGGTTGCTCATGCCAATCCCGACACCCTCGAAATTGATTTAAAGCAGGTTCTTAAAGAGACGCTGGCTGTAAGTCCAGATATTCAAGCTGCTATGTCTAATGCGAACTCGGCCAGTGCACGCTATCAGTTCGCTCGAAGTAGTCGTGTCTTACCCAATGCAACGGCCTCAACTTCTTTTTCAGCCGTACCAGGGATTGATAATCCGAACGGATCCCCTCGTGACCAACTCTATCTGGATCCCGCTGTACGTAACGATTTCAGCAACTTGAAGCCTTTTGCTCTGGCAGAATTCTCCTTGATACAACCAATTTACACCTGGGGTGCTCTTGGCGGATCCATCAAAGCTGCATCGGCTGGTGCTGATTTAGAGGATGCTCGTGCACATGAGACCATGCTCAGTGCATCGCTTAGGGCGGCTGAATTTTACTACAATGTATTACTTGCCCAAGAACTCTCACATCTAGCTGGTCGTGGTCAAGCCGCAGTGAACATGGCCATCCAAGAAATTAATCGTCTTTTAGATGAAGGAAGCACTGATATTGATGACGCTGATCGATATCAGATCCTTATTACTCAACAGGAATTTGAGCGACGCGTGGTGGAGGTGTCCGAGAAGCGTCAGACAGCACATGCCGCCCTCCGAAGGCAGCTCATGTTATCCGATTCAATTCATATCGCTCCTGCTCAAAACACGTTGGCTCCCATGATTTTTGTATTGGAAGACTTGGAGTACTACCAACAGAAAGCACTCATGTATCGCCCAGAAATCCTTCAGGCCAAAGCTGGCCTGTCGGCATCCAGTGCTCTGGTTCAAGTTGCACGATCGGATTACTATCCTCAAAGTGGGTTTGGAATCACCTTTTCGATCGGTCGTGCATCTAACCGATTCCGCCAGCCGAATCCATTTGTTCATGATACATTCAGGCGAACCTCTATAAGAGCAGGGTTTCGGATTTCTCAAAAACTTAACTTTGGCCAGACCCGAGCAAAAGTTGCACAAGCAGAGGCACAGCATAGTAGGGCACAGCATCTCTCTCAGGGTGCTGAGCAACAGATTCTTGCAGAAATAGAGCAAGCGTGGAGACAGGTGGCCATTGAGGAGGCAGCTCTCGCAGCCAAGGACAGTTCACTGACCATTAGTAAACAGTGGTTGCGAGTAGAGCAAGTCAATTTTGATCTTGACCTAGGTAATACTGAAAATCTTTTGAATGCTGTACAAACGAATTTGACGGTTGAGGCTGACTACTACGAAGCTGTGAGTCGCTACAATATGGCGATCCTTAAACTTTTATCGACTGCTGGGATACTAATACGGGAAATGGACTCATTTTTAGAATCATAATGATGCAATCCCCACTTTTACTTATTGGATTTCTACTGATCTTTGCACCATCTGTGATCTATGCTCAGGACACATTGGAGACCGAAGCAGAGGTACGAGCGTTCATTCTATCCCGCGATCAGGAGATCAAGGATGCAGTTCAGGGAATGGGCAATGATCCAGCCCTTCAGGATAAAGCACAGTCTCTGATCAATGGGCAGATCGACTTTGAAGAAATGGGACGACGTTCCCTAGGGCGTTATTATGAAGATCTGCCCACTGAAGATCAGAACGAGTTTATTGACGTATTTGGCCAGATTGTGCGATCTCAATCCATGAGAGATCTCTCCGTTTATGAAGCACCTGTTACGATTGAATCGGTTACTGTTAATGAAAATCACGCTCTGGTGAAGACATCTGTTGAAATTGATCGCACAACGCTTGAGGTGGACTACCGTCTTCATCAAAAACTTGATCGTTGGTGGGTGTATGATATCATCATTGATGATGTCGGTACTGTTGATGGATACTCTGCGTCCTTTCAGTCATTTGTTCGCAAGAGGGGATTTGAGGCGTTCATGCAAAGTCTCCAAAAACGGGTTGATGCGATTCAAAACCAATGATTTGATCAAGTAGGCGTATCTTTCAGAGATTGATACTCAATTTGTGAGCATGGAAGGATACGTTCTTCACTCTTACGGAGACGAGAAGTTTTTGCAACACGCAGTGGTTTCGGTGTCTACCCTTCGCCGACACGATACCACGCGTCCTGTTGCACTGTATTGTACGGACTCACATCGGGAAATTCTAGAGCGTTCTGGGCTGAAAGATTTTTTCACATTGATCCGTCCACTCCCCGAGGAACACTGCTCTATCATTGGATTCAAACATCATTTATACAAGTTCTGTCCATGGGATCAATCCTTGTATGTTGATAGTGATATGATCTGGTGTCGTAACCCTGATCACTTGTGGTCTCAACTGTCCATCTATCCGTATACTGCTACAGGACTGGAGCGTGCGGATATATATTTTGGGGGCCCCAAGAATGCCCTTGTGATTATAGAATTTTTGCGTGACTGTAGACACCGTACACTCAAGCGTTTTGGATTGACCCACCTGCCCCGAGTACAGGCTGGCATGATTTATACCGCAGATTCTGATGTGACCAAATCTGTATGTGAGCAGGCGATTGATTATTTTTCAAGAAGGGACTTCACGCATTTTAGATCTCGTCATCAGAAAGAATCCTATATAGAATCGTGTGAATGGAGTATCGCAATGGCGATGAGTCGTCTGGGGCTACCCGTCTTTGACTGGTTTCAGGGTGCTAACAGTCCCCAACTTGATTATATTCCTGAAGTGACAGAGCACACTGAGAATTTTGACGAAGTATCGTACCAGTACTATACGGATCGATTTATCCATGAAATACAGGGGGGAGGTATCACCAATACACGTCTACGAAATTTTTTGACGCAGATGGCTGCATCCATGCTTCGGCGGCGTGACTATATGAAGGTAACACCATTTACGCTCCATTTTGGTTGGACTCATTCCAAGCCCATATTCTACGATTTTGTAGATAGAGTTTGGTCAGATTTAATTCAATCTGATAAAATATAGGGCCTTTGCATAACCTCAATGTTTGTGTACAAAGCTGCACTAGCAACATGAAACGCTTTTTTGAGTTGATCGGTAGGTTTTGAAATGACCCTTGAATATTTTTCCCAAAGTATGTTTTTTCCATTCTGCACCTGCCATCCATATCATAAAGTTTCGTCAATTGAAGAGATTTACTCACATCACTTTCATGAAATACTTTGATTATTTCTGTGGCATTTGATTATCCGTTGTTCATTATGTGAAAAAGTCATTATCAATCTTGACATCGGCGGTTTGAAAAGAAGATGAGACTCAAGTCCTATTATGTCATTCGATCTGAATATCTTTGGAGGAGTATCGTCTCATTAGCACATACGAACAGTAAAGATCTTCTAAACACGCTTGAATCTAGCTTTGAGTATATTGAAAATGAGTCACTTGACTACAACTTCTCTGGTCTTTTCTCCAGCATTGATCTGAGTTTGTATCTCCTCTATAGGACCCATGAGGATCGGAACTCCACCTTATGTGATATCATCACGAAGATTTCTATGGTACTCAATGAGCTATCCACGAATTTAAATTCTCTGGAAAAGGTCTATGAATTCCTGTTGGAGCAATTTGCACGGGTACCCCATAGAAAGTATCAAGAGTTTTATACGGTAAGAAGCCTCTCTGACATCCCCGTTCTATAACTCCGATGTTTTGAAAAACCACATCCTCTGGCACATTTTTTGTATCTTTCAATCGCGTGTACAATCCTTTCATAAAGGCCATGCACGAATCAATACTGTCAATCTTTGATCATTACATAACGAAAACTGGATGATTTTGATGATGCACTCACGGACTATCTATGATTTTCGGGATCATTTTGGTGATTTTGAAAGCGATGGTTCTCTGACTCTCTGAGATAACACTTGGGAGCAATCATCGTAAAAGCACAAGCCAGAATGGTAGCCATCACTTAATATCCTCCATCAGAACATAGTACCTGCAAAGCTGTGTATGAATTGAAATTCATTTCACCGCTTCTGTGTTGCTAATTCCTTCCTGCATTGATCCCCGTAATGAAGGTATGACATGTTCGGATTCTCTTTCGCTTCCTGATGACTCACGAAACGTCAAATAACATTGATACCCATGCTTGTAATCTTCTCTCTTTTACTGCAATTGGTCTTACTGATCGGGTTCGGAAATCACTCCCCAAATCTGTCATTGACGGTGAATAAACTGTTCACCGATGGTGCTGTCCTTCAGCGAGACGCGGTCATCCCGATCTGGGGTACCGCATCCTCAAGTGCGATCGTAATGGTCATTCTTGATGATGATGAGGTTTCTACTCAGGCTACCACTGATGGGAATTGGATGACATCACTGAAGCCGTATCCTGCGGGAGGCCCCCACACCTTGATGATCATCTCTGATTCCGATACCCTCACTGCTGAAAATATTCTATTTGGTGATGTGTGGATTGCATCGGGACAATCAAACATGGAGTGGTCTGTTGCTGCTTCTGCAGATGCCGAATCCGAAATCTCAACTGCTAACGATCCCCTACTGCGTCACTATAAAGTGCCTCGTAGTTGGTCTTACTCCCTCGTTGATACACTTGCTGGCGGAGAGTGGCATTCCGCCAATCCAGATCATGTTGGTGCGTTTACGGCTGTTGGATATTCATTTGCCAGAGAGCTACGCAAGCACACTGGAATTCCAATTGGAATCGTCAACACCTCATGGGGTGGAAGCCGAATTGAAGCATGGATGGACCCCGATGCACTGGAAGTGACGCAGGAAGATCTCAATCAGGTTTTTGAAGCCTCAAAAGAACGGGAGGTTCGTCTCATGAGAATTCTCTCTGATGAGCATGGTGCTTCCACAGAAACAGACTCAGGTTTTGAATCTAATCAACCCATATGGGCAGATCCCGATCTTGATGATTCTCAGTGGATGAACATTCCAGTCCCAGGAGCATGGGAGGCAGCCGGGTTGGAAGGATTAAATGGGGCTGGATGGTATAGAACCACCTTTGAGCTTGATTCCGTCCCTAATGGAGCGACGTTGCATCTTGGTCATGTAGATGATGAAGATATGACTTGGATCAATGGGCACTTCATCGGTGGAACCAATGAGTATCAAATTCAGCGTTCCTATCCAGTTGAGGATGGCATTCTCCAGACTGGTATGAATCAAGTCACCATACGTGTGTACGATTCTTGGGGTAATGGTGGACTGGTGGTCGGAGATTCACAACTCAAATTGCAATGGCCTGAAGGCGAGCTGAATCTGGAGGGGGAATGGAAGTTTCAGGTTGGACAGTTTGACATTGAACCTGATGGGAACCCCAATCAACTTCCTACGTTGCTCTACAATGCAATGGTTCATCCAATCCTGCATTTCCCGATCACAGGATTTATATGGTATCAAGGGGAAGCCAATGGAACCAATCCTGAAGATGCCTCTGCGTATGCTGACCAATTTCAATCACTGATCACAACATGGCGCAAGCGGTGGAATCATGACACCGCACCGTTCTTGTTTGTATCTTTGGCCAGTTTCCAGCCAGCCCATGATGTACCCACAGAGAGCGATTGGGCTATCCTGCGTGAATCCCAAGCCGCTGCATTGACACTCCCCAATGTCGGGCAAGCGATTACTCTTGATATTGGAGATGCCGATGATATCCATCCAAAAAACAAGCAGGATGTCGGTGATCGCCTTTCCCTTTGGGCGCGACATCTGGTTTATCAGGAAGATCTTATATTCTCTGGGCCCCTGTATTCCGATCATGCCATAGAAATGGGAGAAGTTCACATCCAGTTTGATTATGTAGGGGGCGGACTCATCGCTCATGGGGATTCTCTTGGAGGATTTGCTATCGCTGGAGAAGACGGTCAGTTTGTCTGGGCCCATGCACGGATCCAAGATGAAACCGTCATCGTTTCTCACCCAGACATTCCAAATCCAACATCTGTTCGTTATGCATGGGCGGATAATCCTAGTTCAGCGAATTTAATGAATATTGAAGGACTACCCGCAGCACCATTCCGAATCGGCAACTAAATCTCTCCAGTCAATCCAGAATCAGGTGGCTCAACCTTCCCAACACGAATCTCGTCAAGTTCCTCGCAAGAGAGGGGTGGCAATGGTGCGAGCTCTTGTGATTACTGGGTTCTTGATAGGAAGTGGGGTTTTAACCTACATCGGGTTGACGCAAACCGAAGTTGGACGAGATTTTCTGCGTCAGGAAATTGAATCTCAATTTGCGGAGGCCTTTTACGGGCAACTGAAAATAGGAAGGGTTACTGGCAATCTCCAACAGACCATTTATCTGCAGGATGTTTCATTGTACGATGAACGCCAGCACCTTTGGCTACATGTGAACCAAATCACGGCTCTGCCCAATTGGTTCGGTGTGTTTGGATCACGATTTGAACTGAGCTCACTCTTGATAGACGGTCCTACATTATCACTTGAGTATCTTGCAGACAGTACATGGAATCTATCTTCGGTTCTGTCTTCCAGAAAGCCTGGGGGTTCTCAGTCCTGGGATTTTGAATCAGCCCATGTTGAGATTACCAATGGCCGTATCCATCTATCGTATCAGGAGCATGTCCCGAAGGCGATTGAATCCGGCTGGGTATTTGATTTTGCCGCAACGGAGGTGTCCGATTTTTCCTTGGAGGGACATATCCACCTGCAATCGGATCGAAAGATCTTTACCATTGAGTCGCTGACCGCATCAGTGGATACACTTGATGTAGGTGTAGATGGGGAATTCGTCCTTGAACGAGATCGATTGTTTATTAATTCTCTCAACGTTTCAAGTTCAGACAATCAAGCTTCTGTAGTTGGTGTTTTTTCAATGGGTGAAGCATTTGCAGACCTGTCGCTGATAGATAGCTATTTTACCCCGGAATTTATTCGTGCAGTCTCCCCTGAGGTCAAGCTCTTCAACTCGCTTTCCATTCAAGGAAATATACATCGGGAAGCCTCTCAGTGGTTGTTCAATGAGACCGTTATTACTACGCCACTCTCCCGTATTGAAATCCCTTCTGCATCCATAGAGTCAGATGGCAATCAGCTTACATTTGGGGCATCTATTGCGCCAACTACGATCAACCCCCAGGATTTGTCCTATCTAATGGACACATCTCAGTGGAGAGCTGGAAAGGTTCAGGTTGATGGTCGGATTCAGGGTAGCCGAACGATGAATCAACTAGATTTAGATGGAACGCTGGACATCTTGACTTCCACTGGTGGACGATCGAATCTTGTTGCATCAGTACAACGCTCTTCGCAATGGAGTTATGAGGGCCATCTCACAACATCTAATCTGAATCTTTCTGTAATCACTGGTGAATCCGATCTTCAGGGAGTGATCAATGGTGAGATACATCTTGCAGGAAGTGGTCTTCGCTCACCAACCGTTGCTTCATCCATCACCCTTTCTTCTTCCGAAATTGCTGGAAGATCCATAGACAGTCTCTCAATGGAAGGGAGCCTCAAGGATCAAAAACTCTCATTGAGTGGCACTGCACATCAGAAGGAGGCAAAGATCCATTTAGATCTTACCGCAGACTTGAAAGATGATACCCCTCTGGTTCAGGCATCAGGGCACCTAGTTTCTGCCGATCTGGGACATCTACTTTCTATATCCAATCTGCAGACTGATTTCAATGCGGCCTGGGAAATCAACGGATCGGGCAGACAGATGGATGATTTTTCCGGACAGCTATTGATCCAGACGGATTCCTCAACGATTGCATGGAATCAAGCTGTTCGTGTAGCTCCACCTACCCAGTGGCTGATTCACCTTCATGAATCTACAACACCCCAGCCGCGCCTCACTGTAGAGGGAGATGTCATTGACCTTGAAATTTCTGGAGACATTCGTTATCAGTCCTTCAAACATATTGGCACAGTCTGGGCTCAATCTTTTGAGCAGATGCTGGATCGATTTTCAAAACACTTCCAACCCTTGGAGGCGGCTGGTTTGGAAGACTATGCTCAACTGTATCAGTCTGAAGACGATGCAGAGGAATCCAGTACGCTGGGACTTGGCGATTTTCTGCCCATTGATTTGTATGCGACCTGGGAATTGCATGCACACCCCGCTACAAGTGCACTGCTATTCCTTTTTCCATCTTTTCACAGTCAGCATCAGGGAGAAGTACATCTTCAGGCGGATGGAGAATCTTTGTTCATGCACTCCCAGATCATTGATGAATGGTTTGAAATCAATGATTTTGCAGCCTATCAACCAGTAATGACCTTCACATTTGATGCCAGTTTAAGTGACTCTATTGAGACCGACTGGACCATGGGTGTGAATCTTGCTGCCGATTCCATCACCACTGGACAAATTACGACTCAAATGCCAAGTCTTTCTTGGAATCAGGTGGGGCGCAAGGGAACCTTGGAACTGCTCACTGACATTGAAAATTCCTCAATACAGAGTTATCTATCCTCCGAGATCCAACTATTGCGCGATCGAATCCGCCTCCGCATTGAGGATATGCGAATCCCAGTTGGAGATGCTATCTGGACGATAGCAGAATCTGCTGATCTTGATGTCTATGCAGGGACTGCAATATTTCGCTCACTGAGGCTTGCAACCGTCAGTCCTTTTCTTGATCAAGCCCAAACCATGACGGTTCAAGGCAGACTCTCAAGTATGCCAGAAGACACTCTGAGCGTCACCCTTGAAGGAGTAGATCTCGGACACTTATCAAGCATTTTTGAATTCAGACGACCGTTGGGGGGGATCATTGATGCTAACCTCCGATGGACTGGACTTTGGCTGCCTGAGATAACGGGTAGTTTGGACATTGATACGTTAACATTTGACAATAAAATGGTAGGACATGTTCAAGCTTTAAGCACCTTACTGCCTGGAAGCTCTGATATCAAAGTTGCCATGGTGATTGATTCCCTTGAGGCTGATTCCACTCCGTATATCCCTGCATCAAATCAGATAGAGTTGATTGGTAATCTTGTGATTGGTGACCGAGAAAGAACGAGATCTATTGATTTATTTGCAGATATAGAAAGGTTGGATGCAGGGTTTCTGGATATATTGTTTCGTGACCCGATTCATTTTCAAGGTGGGTTTTCTGGAGACGTCCTGCTTCAGGGACCATTTGAACAGTTGATCCTTGATGGAGCTCTTGACTGGACGGACGGTGAACTTTTCATCCCTGAACTAAACACACTTTATGAAGCAACCGGTTCCTTTTCTTTCGAGAGAGATCAGATTCATGCGGATCAATTGATGTTGAATGATCCATATGGCGGGACGGCCCAGGTTGCTGGAATCTTGGATCTCAATGAGTTTCAGTTTCTTTCCTTTGACGCATCTGCTAGTACTCAATCACTGCAAATTATAAATGTACTGAGTCATACCAGTGACCTTTCATTTTATGGGGACATCCGTGTATCTGGGGATGCAACGCTAACAGGACCTGTCTATTCATCATCTTTGCGTTCAGATAACTTGGTTGTTACCCCGCAGAGTGAAGTCTATATTCCCGTTCGTGAAACCAGTAGCAGACACGACCCTGGATTTATCATTTATGTTGACTCTACTCAATCTGTAGAAACCCAACTTGCCTCTGTCAGTCGACCGAGAGAGACGATTCTTGAACGGCGACCGATAGGGGAGAGAAAATTCGGAGATGGTTTGGATATGGATCTGAATCTGGTTGGTCCTCCTGGGTCCAGCATTGGTTTGGTGATTGACCCGCTTCTCGGGGATATTATCATTGGGATTGGATCGGCCAGGGTCCAGCTTCAGCGAACGGGTGGAGAGATGTCTACCTATGGGTCATTTGATCTTACTTCAGGGGATTATTTGTTTACTGCGGGTGAAATCTTTGTGCGACGCTTTTTGATCGATTCGGGTACGATCACATGGAATGGACCACCTCTGAATCCCGCACTTGAAATTCATGGGGCCTACCGTACGAGAGCGTCCAGAAGCGGACTTCCAGAGGATGTAGGAGGGGCTATCCAGAACAGTCTTCCCTTAATCGTGAATCTATATGTTTCTGGTACGCTCAATGCCGTACTGATTGATCTTGGCCTTGAGGTTGACCAACGTCAGGAAGCTATTAGTGACACCCCTCTTCTGGATTCCTATTTGAATCGTCCAGATTTAGCAACAGAACATGCAACTAGCGTTCTGCTGACCAATTCCTTCCTGCTCTCTGCCAATGCTACACAGGGTGGAGTATTTGCCAGTTCGGCGGTGAACAGTGTATCCAGCCTTGTAGCCAGTCAGCTGAATCGTTATCTTAGTCAAGTGATTCCTCAAGCAGATCTGCAAATTGGTGTCCAAAGCGATGAAACGGTTCAAGATTTAGATTTTTCTGCTGGACTTGCCCTGCGACTGCTCAACGAGCGATTAATCATTCGTGGGCAAGGAGTTTATCGTGGACTCAGTACTGAGGATATTGCATCCCAGGGGCTTGAGGGAGAGTTTATTGTAGAAATCCAGCTGAATCCATCGGTGTCTGTAGAGTTTTTCTATCGCCGTGAGGGGGATGTATTAAGTGAGTCCTTGATCAATACAGAAGCCGGGTTGGGAATCAACTATCGTACAGAGTTTACCTCTTGGAGGCAGTTGTTTCGGCGTACTCCCTCTGCATCGGAGGATGTTCAGGGAGACAGTGATTAGAGGATCTGGAAACATGACTTTTTGATGACCACAAAAAAGGGGTGCATGGTCAATGCCATACACCCCAAGAACCGTTCAGATTCAGATCCCCTTTGGGGTTATCCTACGTCTGCAGATGTGTGATAATGGGTGAAATAATCATTGAGCACAGAGGCGAGCGTAATCCGCACCTGTTCAGACTCAGCTTCTGTCGAGTTCAGATCCAGATATTGCTGAACTCTATCCCCACCAATCGTATAAAGTAGGGCTAGTGCCAGTTTGCGATGATGAACGGATTCCGCTTCCTCATACACTTTACGTAGGAGTGATCCTTCGTCACTGAGATCAATCTTGTCACGATAGAGTGTGACGATCACGATCGCATTTTTGAGGGTCTGCTCCCGTACCGACTGATAGTCCGAGTCAAGAGAAGTTTCAATTTGAGCGGTGGCCAAGTTCCATCGAATCGTCTCATCATGAATGACGGATGCAACATTCTGAGAAAAAACGGGCAGGGCAAAAAGTGCGGTCAAGCAAAAAGCAAAAAAGAGTTTCATGGTATATGGGTGAATAGGTGAAAGAAAAAAGCCTTTCCTCCATGTACGGAAGCGTTTCCAAATTAGTTACACTTAAAGATTATTTTTTCAAAATGCCCCCATATGATGTAGATGAAGCCCTTCATCTTCTGAGATCATCCGATCCACGCATGGCCAATCTCATTGCCCAGGTAGGGCCATTTGAATTGATTGTTACCCGTGAGTGGAGTCCATTTCAGGCACTCGTTCGCTCTGTCATTTTCCAACAGATTTCTACTCAAGCGGGACGAGCAATTCAGAACCGTTTGTTTGATCTGTTCGGGGGTCCACCTGAACCCGATGCGTTATTGCAGACTCCCATGGGTACTCTCAGAGAGGTGGGATTTTCCCAATCCAAAGAGCAAACCGTTCGCAGTCTAGCCGTCAGTGCAAGAGAGGGTTCACTTCCAGATCGCTCTCAGATGAAGACATTCAGTGATGATGATATCATTGAACTCCTCTCCCAGCATCGGGGGATTGGAATTTGGACGGCCCAGATGTTTTTGATTTTCAATCTTGGACGGCCGGATGTATGGCCTGTCACTGATCTTGGTATCCGGCGGGGCTATAAGATTGCCTATCAGTTGGATGAGCTGCCCAAGGCATCTGAATTACAACCCCTTGGAAACCCGTGGAAGCCCTATCGTAGTGTTGCCAGTTGGTACCTCTGGCGAGCAAATGAACTGTAAGGAAGATCAATATGATGATCCAATGATGAGTATGAATTGGTGTAATTAGAATGCATACATGACGACCACATCCACTGTATAGCTTCATCAATCCATTCTAGGGATCTGCCTCGCGTCTGGCTTTCACGCTTTGAATTAACTCTAGGACTTCGTCACGGGAAAGCCTCTCACGCAGAGCGACTCCTTTTCGTTTTTCTACCGTTATGATTTCATCCCACACATTCCAGGGATTGAATACGACCTCTGCAAGTGCCCACTCCTCAGTAACAGGTGTGATTTTCACCTTATTGTTGGTGCGGCTTGAAACATGCGACAAATAGTGCATGACTTTAGAGTAGATACCGTTTCGTGAGCTTTCCTGTAGTCGTAAGGACTCAAAAAATTTCCGAAATGGAAGTATCAGTTCTTTGGCCTCCGCCATAAGCAGGCGATGGGTATAATATTCGATACGATCGGCGTTAAGAACTTCTTCTCGCAGTTCAACATCACTCCCAAAGTGCGAAATCTGATGATCCAAAAACCTTTGTTCCATTTCCTTGATCAACTGATCCTGCATGAGTTTGACCTCACGTTTTGCCTCTTCCACCTCCGTAGGTTTGGTAAATGCTATACCATACATGTCAAGAGTGTAACCTGATAGAGATTGTCTCAATCTTTAAGTGAGAATTGTTTTCTCATCTAATTTACGTAGAAATAATCTATTGAGATCGCTAAATTCTCCCGTGTCGTATCTAGGTGATTAATTTGGGAATTATATCCATAAGTAACCAGGTTATGTAGTTACCGACTGATCCATTTCACGGCTCATAGGGGTTCCTAACGGAAACGCCCCTCCACGTGCAGTAGCCCCAATCCCGAAGGCCAAGAGTATATTCGCAGATGCGTTCAGATCTGCGTGATCCGTATGCCCACAGGACATACACTGAAACTTGCTCTGTGTTTTGCGATTTTCTTTATTTGTATGTCCACACTGGTTACACCGTTGACTGGTATACTTTGGATCTACAAGGACTACATTACCAAACTTGTAATCGCAGTAGGAATTAAACCTGCTCCATCCAGCATTCTGAATCACGCGGTTTAATCCTGCTTTTGCTTTCACATTCTTGCCAGGGTTATCTACCGTGCCCTTGGCGGACTTGGACATATTCTTGATCTTCAAGCCTTCACGCTTCAAGGTGTAAGCCTTGTTGGACAAGGCCCTACTGTTTTGATGCGCCGCATTAACTCGACAGTTCTTCTGCTTTCGCTTCCACTTGTTGATCTTCCGTTTGGTTCGCTTGTACCGTCCAGATCCTTTCTGTTGACGAGCTAACTTACGTTGATACCTGCGAATCCTTATTTCTTTATCCGTCAGATCAGGTAAAGAACACATGCCTCGTTCACCGTCACTGGAAGAATACGCGA
>JAPOUL010000080.1 GCA_026708685.1 Bacteroidota bacterium | reverse complement strand
AGATTATGCGTTCTCAGCAGGAATGGAATAGAAATCGCCGCATAGCCAATCGACCGGATCTTAGCTTGGAAGAAGTTCAGCAGTCTCTCCAAGGTGGCCCCCCAGCAAATGCAGCTGATCTTCTGGCTCTAACGACAGATGTTCTACATGAGTTAGGGTATCGTATTCGTCACGGATCAACCAATGAATGGAGGCAGTATTGGTGCCGAGATTCTGAAACGAATAAGTTCACTAAACCTCAGCACGAAAACGATTGCCGTGATGTGCTTTTGTCACATATGAATCCATACCTTAAAAACTACCAAGTCAGTGGAGAACCAGAGGGGCAATATGCTGATGAAAAAAGGGCTGATATTCGTATATCGTATGGCTCTGATCTTGCAATTCCAATAGAAATCAAAAAAAATGATGATCATCGCATATGGCAAGGGATTTCAGAACAACTTGTACCAAAATATACCCGATCCCCAGAATCTGATGGTCATGGAATTTACTTAGTGCTCTGGTTTGGTACTCATATGATCAGAGGCATAGGGAACGATCCAGAAAAATTGAAAAATCAACTTAAAAATCAGGTAGATCCGATACTTAGGAATAAAATCAATATCGTTGTGATTGATGTGAGTCAGCCGGACGAAATGCAGAAGTAAGGGTAGTTGACTCATTGATTTGATCTGGCAACCATTACGGGTATGCATGATTTTCACGAATTCATGTATTGCAATAAATGTAGATTACATTTCTTCTGAAAGTTGAATTCACAGTTGAATTTAGAATGATCAGGAATCGTTCATAGTGTCAATTAAAAGTGGAGTAATTGACCTTGAAAGAGAGCCAGTTGTATGATTAGAGTCCGAGAAAGATAGTCATATCTCCAGAAATTAATCAAGCATGGAGGCCATGACTTAAAGATTCTTTCAGACAAAGTCGCTTACTGCTGAAAATTTTTGATTAGTTGAGAAACTTATAACTCAACTTAATCAGGAGTACATTGGTCGCTGGTAGGTCAAAGGTGTCGCGTAACTGCCTTGATGTAGATTGGTCAAAAGGCGAAGGTACTCCCATATTCAAAAGGCCAGGGTCATCATCGTCCGATGAGCGAGATTGCGACCATACGACATAAAGCACCGATCCAGGGCGATACTCCCACCGAGCCACTGTATTGGTCTGGAATCTGCTGAACGCAAAATCATAGTGTTTCGGCCAAGATGATACGGGAACCAGCGTATCTCGATCCTGAAGGACTTCAAAGTTGGTGTATTGGCCACGAGCGGCAAACAGCTGTCCATAAAACTGGATTGAAAGGCTGGGCGAGAGCGTGAGACCAGCCCGAAAGGTGATATCAGCAGCTCGGGTGTTGCGTTTACCAAAGATGGGGACATAGTAATTTTGACCATCCTCCCAAGAACCACGCATCGCGAAGATTCGGTCTAGATCAGGCCGATTGCCAATGGAATGCCAAAATTCAGTGTCTGATGGATCTTCATTGCTTTCGGTGCCAATTTGCAGAGTGTTACCTACATACGACAATGATTCATTCGCTGCCCACTCCTTGGTGTTTTGCTCTTGGCTAATGGTGGCCTCAATGGAAAGATTGAGTTTAGGAGTGGCTGACCATTGAAGTTCCAATTCGGGGGCTAAACTGACTCCTCCATCGGCATACAACATACCTTCCAAGGATGGTTCAAAAACCCATTTACGTCGGGTATCAGTTCGAAATTCAAGATCAAATTCCATTTGTAGAGGACGGGCACGTGCATCTAACCCCCGGGTCTCAAATTCATTGTATCCTCCAAAGATATAGTCGGTGAAGAGATTCAATTCAATTTCCTGATACCCCCGCAAGGACCAGTCAGAAAATAAAAAGAGTCCAAAACCGTTATGTAGTCGCTGATCATAGGAAAATCCACCACCAGCAAATAAAAATGCAGAAGCGCGGCGGAAAGGTCCAAAAGGTGCACCCCCATTAATTTGGTGAGATACTCCCCCAGAAATATTGACATAGTTATTTTGTCGTAGTCGTCCAATATCATTTGGGTTATAACCATCACTAATGACGGCCAAGTCAGTTGAGAAATTCCAAATATTGCGCTGACGATCGATACCTGCCGTGAACGCAAATCCCTGCTCAGGATCACCATCCTCAGTACGGTGCGTTCCACTGATCTGACCGTTAAAACTGTACTGATTATTCAGAAAACGGAGATCCCAATCGGTTCCCCCCGTATAACTCAGGATTCCATCAATACTGTTATAGAATGTCGCAATTCCACCAAGATTGGAAAGTTCACCAATTCGTTGACGCACTCGTGCGACACCATACGTATTTTCTGGATTGAAATTCTCACCCGTAGAGGCTCCGAATGCTCCAAAGTCCAATCCTTTTGATGTGCGACCCGATAGTTTAGCCGCTCCCAGAACGCCAGCCTGGGACCCGACACGCCTTGTATAGAGTAGTGAACCTCCACGTACGACATTGAAGTTGAAGACCGCGACACCTTCGGTAAAGAATGGGCGTTTCTCTGGAAAAAACGTTTCAAAGGCGGTCAGATTCAATTCAGCTGGGTCCGCCTCCACTTGCCCGAAGTCAGGATTGATGGTCGCATCCAAGGTCACATTAGAAGAGAGCCCAACCTTAAGATCCGCTCCAACATCGGCGGTAAAAGAGGAAGAAGATTCCTCTCCATCACGGGTAGCATTTCCTACGGTGTAAGGAGAAACCTGAACATTACGTCTCGGCCGAATCTCTTCAATTCCTTCAAGGATTCCATACTGGGCGACTGTACCGCTACTTCGCTCAGCACGGGGGATGAGAACCCAGTCACTGATTTCACCCAGTCGGGGAATCACGCGTCGAAAGTTAATCCCCCAGCGTTGATTGGCCGAATCAGAAAATCGGAGCATGGTGAAGGGGATACGCATTTCCACTGTCCATCCTTCGGGTGTGCGACGAACCGCACTTTCCCACACCGCATCCCATGACGTATCAAAGTCAAATCCAGCTCCCCCACCGGTACGGCGGATTCCCGTATAGATTCCATCTGCCTGCACACCTGCGGCATTGACAGCAAAATTATAGGCAGTTTTTCGATCAAAGTAGGAATCAATGGATGCAATAAACCAGTCTGCCTGATTAAATTCATCACGTCGGCCCAGAGTCCGACGGATGGATTCAGGTTCATCGTCTTTCAGAAAAGCACTGATAAAAACCTGACTTTTCCCATAGAGAATACGAACTTCGGTTTGTTGTGTCGCAAGACCACCCTCATCAGGAGAGAATTGAGTAAAGCCCGTCGCAACCGCTGCGTCAATCCATGCCTGTTCGTTCAAGAGACCATCAACTTGGATATCCTCTGAGACATAAGATGCCGAGAGGGTACAGTCATCAGGGCAGGGGAGCACACTAACGAAGAGTAGGCCAGTCAAGAAGTGGAACAGAAAAATGAGCATGGATAAAATATCCTATACGTGCGTATACATTATGTTTCAATGTCCGGTATGCGATTTCGAGCCTTGACGGCAATCTTGTCTACGCGGTTGTTCAGCTGGTTATTGGCGTGTGCTTTAACTTTAATCCATTCAACATCGTGAATGTGGATGAGCTCCCACAGCTCTTTCCAGAGGTCCTGGTTTTTCACTGGCTGGCGTTTTGAGGTCATCCACCCATTGGCTTGCCATGTACGAATCCAGCAATCCGTGAAAGCACGTTTAAGATACTGACTGTCGGTATGAAGTTTCACACAGCATGGCATTTTCAATGCCCTGAGGGCGTTCAGAGCAGCGGTGAGTTCCATCCGGTTGTTAGTCGTATCCGGCTCTGCCCCCGATAGAACTCGTTCAGTGTTGTTGTATTGTAGAATCGCAGCCCATCCCCCTCGACCAGGATTTCCCTCACAACTTCCATCGGTGTAGATCGTCACTTCCTTCATCCAAACGATTGATGCGATTTATTGATCAGGTTACAATTTACGCAAAAAGTGGACATGGAGGGCCAGGTAGTGTGGCTTTTCGGCGGGAAAAATATGTCCCCAAAGGTGGTCCAGCAGGTGGAGATGGGGGCAAAGGAGGATCCGTGATTCTTGAAGCTGATCAACATCTCTACACACTTCTGGATTTGAGATACAATCCACATCAGAGAGCAAGCAGAGGGGAGGGAGGTCAGGGAAATCATCGATCGGGCAAGGATGGTAAAGATCTGATGATACGGGTGCCCTGTGGCACCATTGCAAAACTGAGTGAGAGTGGAAAAATCCTAGGCGAAGTTGTTCATCACGGTGACCAACTTATACTCGTAAAGGGGGGGCGTGGTGGCAAAGGGAACTCGTTTTTTAAATCTGCGACCCATCAGGTACCACGATACGCACAGCCGGGTGAGCCCGGTGCAGAGAGAAAAGTTCAGCTGGAACTGAAGATGCTAGCAGATGTGGGCTTGGTGGGATTTCCAAATGTGGGGAAGAGCACACTGGTGGCATCGGTATCTGCCGCTCGTCCCAAGATAGCAGATTATCCATTCACGACGCTGACTCCGTCTCCCGGAGTGGTTCGGGTTGATGAGTACCAGTCGTTTGTCATAGCCGATATTCCCGGCATTATTGAAGGGGCCAGTCAGGGAAAAGGACTAGGACTGCGTTTTCTCAGACATATTGAACGTAATGCTGTGCTTCTTTTTTTGATTCCCGTCACATCGGATGATGATGTAGATGAATTCAAGCACCTTCTTCATGAGTTGGAATGCTATGATCCCAAACTTTGTCAGAAGCAGCGACTGGTTGCCCTATCAAAATCAGATCTGCTTCCCAGTGATGACCACGCAGGCTTTCTGCATCAGGCACGGGAAAGATTTGGTTCTCAGGAGCAAGTATTTCTGATCAGTGCAGCAGCAGGCTTCGGACTAGATAGCCTCAAAAGGAGTCTATGGAAGTGTATTCAAAACGAACTGGACTCAGGATCATAGGATGATGGATGAAACAACCTTGATTGCAGAAACGGAGCAGCGCCTTGATGTGACATTGGCGATGGTAGACTCTATAGGATCCCGAAGTCAAGCACAGAAAATGATTCGATCGGGGCATGTGACCGTTGATGATGAGGTGATCTTAAAACCCTCTCATGCAGTTAAACCGAACGCAGTCATTCACTGGGAGGTACCTACTGTGGAGCCTCTGGATCTCATACCTCAAGCAATTCCGTTGGATATCGTGCATGAAGATGAGAGTCTCTTGGTTGTCAACAAAGCGGCCAAAATGCCAGTTCACCCAGGTGCAGGACGGACGAAGGGAACACTGGTGAATGCACTATTGCATCATGTACCGGAGCATCTGCCTCACGCTACAGATGAGCCTTTTCGCCCTGGGATCGTTCATCGACTAGATATGGATACCACGGGGTTACTGGTAGTTGCCAAAAATGATGTCGCTCACCGTGCCCTGCAATCTCAGTTTGAGGCACGAACAGTCAGAAGACAGTATGTTGGAATTGTTTGGGGGATTCCTGAGCCCCGATCTGGTACGATTGATGCCCCAATCGGAAGATCATCCCGTAACCGAATCATCATGTGCGTACGTCCTGATGGCAAACCCGCTGTGACACGATATGAAACCCATGAAATACTGGGACCAGCAACCCTCATGCGTTTTGAGCTGAGTACTGGGCGAACCCATCAGATCCGGGTTCATCTCCAATCTATAGGACATCCCTTGATCGGAGATTCGGCGTATGGAGGAACCATCATTCGTTATGGTTCAGTGACTCGGAACCGAAAAGCGTTCTATTCCAATATCTTTGATGTCTTAGACCGCCAGGCCCTCCATGCTCAATCACTCGGTTTTCTTCACCCGGATACGGGTAGCTTCATGGAATTTACAGCTGAGATGCCAGAAGATATGGTATGGACAGTCGAACAACTGCAGAAAGATTCTGCGTACAGATAACGTTTAACGCATAGTTTCGTGAAGAACTTAACCAAAAGCATTGAGGGGGCGATGGATCTATATCCAGAGGCAGTTCGCCCCGTTGAACGGTCAGAGGTGTGGAGCTTTCTCGAATCAAAGATACGTGAAGTCATGCATCGTTACGGGTATTCAGAGATCCGAACGCCAATCCTTGAGTATACCAGTCTGATTGCCAGAGGGGTAGGACAGAACACCGATATTGTATCCAAGGAGATGTTTACCCTAGAGCGAGGCCGTCACAGTTATGTGTTACGCCCTGAAATGACTGCCCCCATCATGCGGTCCTATATCCAGCATCATTTACATCAAAAGCCAGGGGTTCAGCGGTACTTTTATATGGGTCCCTGTTTCAGGGCTGAACGCCCCCAAAAAGGGCGATATCGGCAGTTCCATCAGTTTGGAGCAGAAATCATAGGTACGGACGACCCAAGGGCAGATGCAGAAATCATGACACTGATGTCAGAGATTTTTGAGTTGTTTGGCATTTCCAATCAGAGGCTTCGGATCAATACACTTGGTGATTCGGATGCCAGATCACGCTATCGTGATGCCTTGGTCAACTATCTGACACCGTTCAAGGAAAAACTGTCTCAGACCAGTCAAGACCGTCTATCACGGAATCCGCTCCGTATCTTGGATACCAAAATTGAGGCTGAACAGACGATTCTTGAACATGCCCCTCTGATCTCAGAGTACATCAGTAAAGACAGTCTGGACAATTATGAATTGGTCAAAGGGTTCCTGACAGCGGTAAACATTCCATTTATTGAAGATCCAATGCTGGTTCGGGGGCTTGATTATTATTGCCATACTGCATTTGAACTGGAGGTGGATGGAATTGGTGCCCAGAACGCATTGGCCGGTGGGGGGAGATATGATCTACTTGCTCCAGAAATAGGTGCGAAGCACCCGATTGGTGCAGTGGGTTTTGCCGCTGGAATGGAGCGCTTGATTCTTGCCCTCAATGATTGTGAAGAGGATCTTCCCTGTGGACCCTTCACCTTTGAAATTTGGGTCATTGCCATTGGCGAATCTGCACATGCAGCCGCTTTTCATGTTGCAACTCAACTGCGCAGATCTCGTTTTCGAGTGGGAATGGAGTTGGGCAATCGATCGCTGAAAGCTCAGATGCGTCTTGCCAATCACCACAAGGCCAGATATACCATCCTCCTGGGAGACCAGGAAATCATCAATGAAACAGCGATTGTCAAGGATATGAACACTAGTGAAGAGGAGAGTGTTGATTTGATCCACATCGTAAAGCGAATCACAGAATTACTGTCACATGTATCCACGTCTTCTTGAAATTCCTCTCCCTATAGAATTTCTGGGGTTGAGCTCCATTACCATTTATTCATTTGGTGCCATGATGGCCACTGCTTTTTTGATGGCAGCATGGCTTACCCGTCGTGAACTGGACAGGCTCTACAAAAAGGGAGTGCTCAATTCCGTTCAAGTGACGACCAAGAAACCCAATGGAAAAAAGCAGACGGTTCAGGCGAGTCCATCCACTTTGATGGGAACCATAACAGTCATAGCAGTTGTGGGGGGTATTGTTGGTGCTAAGGTGTTTCATATCCTTGAGAATTGGGGAGATTTCATGATCAATCCTGCTGCCATGATCTTTTCACAGGGTGGGCTGACGTTTTACGGAGGCTTACTTTTTGCTGCAGTGGGGATCATGTGGTATGTCCATAAATCGGGGGTGAATCTATTTCGTTTTGTTGATTCCATCTTACCGACGGTGATGCTGGCCTACGGGATTGGCAGGATTGGTTGTCACCTAGCGGGAGACGGAGACTGGGGGATTCCAGCGAATCCTGATGCGCAGCCAAGCTTTGTTCCTGACTGGCTGTGGGGAGAGACATACCCCAACAATATTCTTGGAGAAACGCTCCCAGAGTCTGGGGTCTATCCAACATCCATCTACGAGTTTGTCATGGCATCCATTTTGTTTGGGATTCTGTGGAGTTTGCGTGATCATCCATTTAAGGCGGGATGGCTGGCTTCTCTTTCGCTCCTCTTTTTTGGGGTGGAGCGTTTATTGATTGAGCAGATTCGTGTCAATAATCTGTTTGATGTATTGGGGATGCAAGTGACGCAGGCGGAGATGATTTCTGTGGTGATGATCGTGGCGGGTATTGTTGGCTTGGCGATTTTGACGCGTAGACCATCATGATTGAGCCAGTTGCTGCCCAGTCATTGGGAAGTTGGCTTAAGGAGGCGGATCGCTGTGTTCGCATCTGGGAAGATCGTTGGGGAGATTTTGAGATACATCCTTCTTTGAGGGTTGACCATCAGGCACTGGGTCAGGCGTATGAAGAATATCTCAATCGGCTGACCGATAATTATCCGTTTTTCCATCCCCGCTATGCGGGCCAGATGCTTAAGCCACCACATCCAGTTGCCATTTTAGGATATGTGACGGCCATGCGGATCAATCCGAACAATCATGCACTGGATGGAGGGCCTGCAACTGCAGATATGGAAAAGGAGGTGATTGTGAAGATATCCAGAATGTTGGAATTTTCCGATTCTGCACTGGGTCATCTCACGACCAGTGGAACGATTGCAAATTTAGAAGCCTTATTTGTAAGTCGGGAAGAGCATCCAGAGAAAGCCATCGCTGTGAGCAGGGAAGCTCACTATACCCATGCACGCATGGGGCATGTATTGGGGGTGCCTATGGAGAAAGTAGAGACTGATTCTGAAGGTCGGATGGATCTGAATGCATTAGAAGATCTTCTTCAGGATAGCAAAGTTGGAACGGTTGTCCTGACTGCTGGCACAACGAGCTTGGGTGCAGTGGATCCTATGGATGAGGCAATTCCTTTATGCAGACGCTATGGAGCACGGGTTCATGTAGATGCTGCCTATGGAGGTTTTTTTAGATTATTGATCCATTCGGAGATCATTGATGCAGAAGTATCCAAGAATCTTGATGCAATCAAAGAGGCTGATTCGGTCGCTTTGGATCCTCATAAGCATGGACTACAGCCCTATGGATGCGGTTGTATTGTGTATCAGGACCGAGAGGTCGGACGACATTATTTCCATGAATCACCGTATACCTATTTCTCAAGCAATGATTTGCATCTGGGCGAAATCAGCCTGGAATGTTCTCGTGCAGGTGCGGCAGCAGGTGCATTGTGGCTGACGCTTGAGTGTTTGCCACTATTAGCCGATACTGGACTCGGACCTGTACTGGCATCATGTCTTGAAGCAGCTCAGCGATGGCATGTAGCATTAGAAGATACACCGCTGAAAAGTTGGAAAAAACCGGATCTTGACATCGTCGGTTACTTTCCAGATACAGGATCATCAACCGCTAGTGGAATTGATCAAGCATCGCAGGCATTGTTTGAACGTTCCATGGCCTCTACGGAAAATCCCATTTTTCTGAGCACTCTTAGGGTTCAATCAAGTGATCTCCAAGAACGCATGCCATCAGTAGAGATTGACCAGAAAGAGGTTCGTATTCTTCGGAGTGTACTGATGCGGCCAGAGCAGGCTGATTATGCCGAAGCACTGGTTGCTTCTCTGGTCGGATTCCTAGAGGTGGATGTCTGATCATACCCCCCTCATCATTGCGGGAAGAAATCCAGTGCGTGAGGTGTTGGAGCGGAATCCCCATTCAATTGAAAAAATATATCTGCTCAGAGATGCCAAACGGCTACATCACATTCGCAGTCTAGCACATCAAAAACAAATACCTGTACAGGTTCTGCCCGCTGGTGGCCTCAAACGATTGGCTGGGGGAGCATTGCATCAGGGAGTCATAGCAGTACAACCTGCATTTGCTTATGCAGACTATACTGCAATGTTGGCAAAGATCGCTCCCGATCTTGATACGGTACGTTCGTTACAGCCGCGGCTCTTGTTGTTGGATGGAATTCAGGATCCAAGAAATTTTGGAGCCATCGTCCGTTGTGCGGTTGCTTTTGATGTAAAGGGAATTCTTGTCAGTTCTCATCATATGGCACCCGTAAGTCCAGCCATGGTCAAAGCCAGCAGTGGAGCTGCATTGCGGATTCCCATTGCCCGAGTCGGTCGACTCGCAGATGTCATTGGTGAAATCAAGGAGCGGGGATACTATGTCTATGGAGCATCACATAGCGGGTCTGTATCCATGTGGGATATCAACTGGAAATATCCGATTGCACTTGTGATTGGCAGTGAAGGTCGAGGACTCTTTTCAGATACCGAGAGGCTTTGTGATCAACTGTTGTCAATTCCGATCAGTGGAGATATGGAGTCACTCAATGCCTCAGTAGCGACGGGAATTCTACTTGCCAAAGCGTGTCAGCCGTCACCTTGAATTCATCCTTGAGATCGGCATTCTGAATAGGATCAAGATTTACTCATGAGCAAATTGATTGAGATGAAAAACTTTCCATCATAGAAGTGCGTATCCGTTAGATGAAGAGATCACTCCACTTATAGAGATGCAGGATCTACTGGTTGAACTTTCCCCCGAAGATTATGACTATCTGATCAAGATCATTCAGGGTCCATTTGATCCATGTTCACATCTGAAGGAGCATCTCAAGAATATAGATGTTCCTGAGCATCGTAGAGCATTATGTGAAGGACTTGAACATAAAATTCGATTGTTGGGAAGTAGCAAGATCGCCTATCAAGTTCGCAAGGTTTCTGGTGCTGAACCCGCTGTGGACTTTCGTTACATGATCCGTGACACGGGCAGATTTCTCAAAGTTCCGTTGGCAGATCGTGGTTCAGAAAGAGACATGCTGATGGATATGGCCCAGCAGTATGCCGTGGATATTTTCTCGAAGTTAACACCAGAAGAGCAGCAACGAATTCTGGAGTCACTCGGGGTAGAGCGTAAGCGAGCGATTGCGTTCTTGAAGAAGACAGGTGGCATATTCGCTGTTCCAGTGCTACTCCAAGCATTTGGAATGCTCGTCGTGCAGGGGCTCATCAAAACCGTGTTGTTTGGATGGACGGCCCGCGTGATTGGAGCAAAGCTTGCTGCCACATTGTTTGCTTTTTTATTTGCCCGAGTTCCATGGTGGGTCCATACAATCATCCCTGGAGCATGGGCCGTTTCTATTGGAATGACGATTCTGCAATTTCAAGGCCCCGCTCGCCGAAAGACGGTACCAATACTGCTGTATTTGGGGCTCAGTTGTATACGCCTTGATGCCGAAAAGAATGAGGCATATCTTCATGCGCAAGATGACATTCGCCTTCAGAATCCATGAAGAGGTAACTGGATCAGTGGTATTATACCTTTCCCCCCAAGGATGAATTGATAGTTCCCATCATGGAGATTCGGATGAAATTTAGCTCATCTATGTTTGGGGAATTATCTACGTGAATGCCAGAGTGGGGAGATCAGCACTTCTTGACTTTACTATGCGGAGTGTCCAAGATCTTCTGCCTCCGAGTATTGGCGATTTTCGCCAGTGCCGCGGGAGTATGCGGTTGGTATCTGGATATTTAATCCTTGGAGGATGCATACGTCAAGTAGCCAACATCGCACTGTGCCAGCACGGTTAATTACATATTCCTGTATATTACCAGAATTACTCCTAGCTGACTTGAACATCAACTGTAACTGGGAATTATACGTTCAACCTTCCCTGCAAAAATGCACAAATTCATTGAGTTCAGAGGTCCTGCACACTACTTTCATGGAAGGGACGAAATCATCAATCCCTTCCTGCGTGCACTTGATCACTATCAAAGTTGTGCAGGAGGTAGCATCTTTCTCATCAAAGGCCCTCCTGGCACAGGCAAAACGGCACTGATGAGTGAGTTGTCCAGACACGCGGAGGGTATCGGCTATACGATAGCAGGCAATATCACCCCCTCCGCCTTACTCGACCCCGCGGCCATGGCGAAAAGGCTAGGCGTGCCCTATACACCTTGAAGGGAGAGAGGCGGGGGATCAACGCAAAGATCGTAAACTTTTTCCGAAAAAAGGAGACGGTTGAACTGTCATCCGTCGTCGATATCATCCGCGAGGCTACCAGTAGCAATGGGCTGTTGCTACTGCTGGACGAGGCCCAGCACATTGCTGACCTTGCATCCCCCGCTTCCGTCAAGGTTGAGGCCACATCCACGCTAAACATGATCCATAACGGTCAGGTCGGCCGTCCCGTCACCCTGCTTGCAGGCGGACGGGAAACACTGAGATGGCATTTGAGTCCATAGGCGTGTCCCGCATAGAGGACGGCCTTAGGGTGCGGCTCGGCCCCTTCGACACCATCTCACGCGGGCAGTGATTGAAGACAATCTACGTCATCAATTTGGCATGGAATCACCACCGGATGGCTGGATACCAACCATAGCCGAGCAGACGCATGGATAGCCCCACCACATTATGTGCTACGTAGAAGCGGTGCGACAAGTCATTGCAGAGGGTGGTGAGAAGCCCACTCAAGCCGTGCTGGAACGGGTACTGGAGGTGGGGCGGGCCTACTAACTTGCGTATTACGAGACCCGTGCTCACGGGATCAATAGGGAGCAGCGTAGCCTCATCGCGGACCTATTCACGGATCAACCTATAGGTGCCACCATTACCCAACGATCGCTCATGGACGCACTCATGGAAAACCACTCCCGCGAGGATGCCGTAGAAGTGTTTCGCCGCGTGCTCCGACAGGGCATACTGGATGAGTGCACGAACGGAGACTATGCTATCCCCATTCCCTCCATGCAGACGTGGCTGGTGTCCGAATACGGGCCGACAAATCAATAGAGGCTGAGAAAGAGGATAGTCCGATCCGACACCCACCGAAGAAAGAACGGCACACCCATCAAGATCTGGGCGGTAACAGCAATGCACTTGGAGTGCAGGCTGATTTCGGAGTATATTGGGTTCCACACCAGATGATTATCTACCCATAGGTCAATCTTAGATGGGGCATTTTCGCATGTTTCTCATCCAAGAACATCCCCCACGCCTAGGGCGAGTCATGTCCAATGTTGCACTTGTAAATGCATTGCCTGACACCATGAATTTCTGTAGCCAATTACAGGTTGGCATGTAATCACTATACATGGATGATCAATCAGATGCTTGATGGCTTCGGTTAGAAGATAAGGGATCCTTGCACATTAAAACTGACATTTTCCACCGAGAGTTGTTGGTGGTACCCTAGTGCTGATATAGAAAAGCGTGCTTGATTCCAAGGGCTTAATTCGCCGCCCAATCGAAGCAGTCTTCCGTAGGGTAATTGTGTCACTCCCATGACGGATCGTACGACAGTAGACTTCCAAGGCATTCCATAACCCAGTTCAAGATCGGTACGATAGGTCGCTTGATCTGACGGGGTAGGGTCAAGAATGGTTCTTTGATGGTAGAGGGACATGGTCTGGGCGGGTCCCCAAGATGGGCGAAGGAGTACCATCAACCCTTCGGAGCGGCGACCGAGTTGCACGGATCCAGAGAATCCCCATTCTGTAAATCCATCTGCAGTATGGAGTACCAATCTCTGAGAGTACAGATCCGCTTTCAAATGCCATGCGGGATAATTCATTCGCACACCTGCTCCCAGCTCCAATCCAAGTCCAGTTTCTGCATCTCCGCCATCCTGACGTACATTCGCTTCTACATACGGTTGTACTCCTTGCAAAATCTGGAAGGCCCCTTCCATTCCCACACGAACCCGTATTACGTCTTCTTGTATAGGTTGTGCTTGCACCTTGGCATCGGTCAGCAGAACATCTCCATGGTAGGAAAGACGTACAGCATCTATGGATGTGAGATGGGCATGCATTCCAAGTGCTCCAAACCGAGAGGTCAGATCTCTTTTCAATGCATCTTGCTGGACATTGCCCCAACCATAGCCGCCGCTGAGCCAAACCAGCCACTCGTTACCGGAATAGGAAATGTACGGATGAACTCTGGTCAAGTTTGCCGCGAGGTTTCCAGATTCGCTTGCCCTATCAAATGAACCATCACCATGGCTTTGAGACACAAGCATCCCGACAAGCCAATTTCCAGTGCTTTCCTGCTGATTCCATTGATAGTCTACCCCCAGCATCCCGGTGGTCACCTCACCTCGTAGGGTAAGTGCATCATCGCTATGACCTTGAAACTGCTGGAATGCTCCACGCCCCCAAACACTGAACTGACCGCTGGATGTAGTTGTAGATCCAGACATATGACATCCAGAGAGTAATTCGCCCAGCGATGGGTTCCATGATGAATTCCCACCATACATTCTCACCGCTTCCGCACGTTCCTGCGCACCACATACAGAATGATTTCCATCTGAACGGAATCTTTGCTGCAGTGCCTCTACAATTTGGACTGAAGAGCTCCGCACGAACCGGGTCGTATAAGCAGTGAGTACATGCATATCTTGCTCAGCCGAATTTTGAGTCGTTGCCACCCCGACAGATTTAGTAATCTGGGCATTCTCTGATGAGATCAAGTGGACCGCAAAGCTCTCCTGTTTCCAGTTTGTCCCCGCCTTCAATAGAGGGACTGCAATAACCGCTTCAACCTTTCCAGGTGCAAGAGTGACCAATCCTGCCTGAGGTTCATAATCCTCTCCTCCTGTGGCCGTTACATCTTGCGTACGGTACTCAACGGACACGGGCATGGATTGGGGCTCCGATACGGTGACCACAAACTGTACGAACGCCTCAGAGTCTACGACCCATGCATCGCTAATCGTCAAAGACGCGGGTGAATTTTTATCACGAATGGTTGCTATTCCGACACCATCACCGCGAACAATCGCATTGCGAGGATTGGATAAGGTAACCTTAAAACTCTTATCACCATCTAAGTTATCATTTTTATTCAGCATAATTTGGATGACTCCACTCGTTGCACCTGCATCAAAAATCATAATGCCGCGTGATGCGACATAATCCTTTCCATCCGTTGCGGTATCATCTGATGTCTCATATTCCACCGTAACGACCTTTTGGCTTGCAGGTTCTAAGGTCACATGCATTTGGATCTCCCCGTTGGTGCCTGTAGCGGAATTATCAGAAATTGAAAGGGTTGGTATAGGAGGAGGAGGTTTTTCAATAATCGTAACCGGAACGGTATGGTTGGTGTCATCATAACCGCCGCCTGATCCAGTTAGGAAGAGTGTTACAGTTTTAGACTCTTCATCCTCATCCAATGGCTGGGCTGTGAGTTTAATCTCTTGATGTTTTCTCCATGTATCAGGAGTGAATTCCAGAGTTTTTTTATTGACTGTTAAATTCTTCTCAGAACCGGGGATCGTCACGGTCACGTGATCAGATGGGGCTTTTAAAAGAGCCACCATCAATGATTTTGTATCTCCTTCTTCAATGGTAAGTGATGAAGGGCGGATATCTATTCCTGGTGTATCATTATCAAGAATGATAACTCCAATATTATGAGGTGCTGAGGTATATCCATTTGTAGTCAGCGTCAGAGTTACTGGGTCATTTTCGCCGACTATCTGATTGTCTTGGGCATCGAGTACAACAGGTTGAGTATCACCCCAATTCTCGGGGGTGAATTGAAGCACAGGTGGTGAGAAGCTTAACGCTGAATTTGAATTCGCAGTGATATTTACCGTTACATTTATGAGCGGCCGTGAATTGAGGGCTATTTCAATGTTTTCTTGCTTTCCTTCAGTAACGGTAACACGAAGATCTGCATTGATTGCAGCATCATCGTCATCAGTAATTCTCACTTCAACAGAGGAGTTCCCGACTTCAAGGTCAGACGGTAACTGTGTTTCATCCATAGACACGATGAAGATCTCAAACTCCCCTTCATCTACGTCATCATACGTGGTGGAAATAACATAGGAGCCGCTTGTACTCCCAGCAGCTATTTCAATGACACGCGGGTCAGGGGCTACATAGTCCTCATCACTGGTGGTTTCATTTACAAGGATTAGGGGGATCGTAACAGGTTCGTTTTGGCTCTCGGTTAAGGTTGCTGTAATAGTCACTTGATTTCCTTCAGAGACGCGATCGGATGGGGCATTCGACAGATCCACACGTAAGGATGTCCTGGTATCTTGAATGGTCACCGTTTCACTAGCATTTTCACTGGGAATCCAGTATTCTGAATCCATATTCTCAATTGAAACAGTGAATTCCTCATTGTCATCATCTTTATCTTCGTGAGTTCGGATTTGTCCAGAACCTGTAATCTGGCCGCTGACAATTGTAATGTCTTCAAGTGGGGTATAATCGCCAGACTCGGGTGGATATTGTGTCTGGTCATCATATATGAGTGGAATCGTGATATCCGTTTCAAGCTTGTTGGTGATCAATGCTGTTACCTCTACGGTTTGCCCTTCATCTACTGACTTGGGGGAAACGGTCAAGGACGCTTCCACTGGAAGGGGGGCATTGTCTTGAATCATAATGTTAACGGAAAAAGGGCTACCACGATCGGTTCCTTCCGGTAACACATCCAAAGCAACCGTAAATTGCTCATCACCCTCAGAAATATCATCATCATTGATTTTGACCGTGCCGGATCCAGTACGTTCTCCTGCATCAACTCTTATGGTTGGAATGATTCCATAATCTTTCGAATCGGTTGGTGGTACTCCGGGTGTATCTTTGAGGGAGATATCCACATGATTGGATAAGGGCTCAGACAGGGTAACCGTCAGAGTAACTATTTCACCTTCAGTTACCTTTTCAGGACTTGCGGATAACGTTACATTGACCGGGACTACTTCCGATTCGTCGTCATCCAGTATTAGAACTTGATGTCTTCTGTGGTTCTTGATTTCGTAAGCTCCATCATCATCAGTCAGTACAAGAGTGACCGTCTCGTTTTTTTCATCATCATTATCATCTCGAATGACGACTGGAATATTCACCGATGGTTTACCTGATGGTAGCGTCACCGTGCCCAAAGTTGTAATGGAGAAATCAATGCCTTCGGTTGCGGCATTGTCGGTGTCTTCCAGAGTATAGGTTACAATTAATTCTGTTGCAGGGGCGGGATCAATGGTCAATGCTACATTGTGAGTGCCTTTATCTTCATTAGCAACAGATGTGGACTTTACAAAACCGACTGCAGGGATATCATCGTCGGTAATCGTGAGTGTATGCTCCTGTATGCTTCCAAGGGTGTAGGATGGATGGGCGGCCAGGGTGAAGATGACCGATTCCTGAAGCTCATTCGCTTGGTCGTCTACAATATTGATTGGAATGTCCACGGAGGTTTCACCGACAGGAATTGTCACCGTTCCTAAATTTGTAATGGAGTAATCTACATCTACGATTGCAGTGCTTTGATCAGCTATCCTATAGTTCACGGTCAGTTCGGCAGGAGGGGCAGGATTGATGGTTAATTCTATCTTTTGAGGTTCATTTGTGCCTTCTTCAACAACAGATTTGTCCAACGCAAATTGAATTTCAGATGGATCAGGTTCGGTGATGGTGAGTGTATGGATTTGTATGCTTCCGAGATTGTAGGCATCACCACCATCGGTCAGAGTAAGCACAATCGTTTCGTCCTGCTCAATCGGATCGTCCTTGATAATACTGATGGGTATTTTCACTGAGGTTGAATCTTTCGGCACCGTGACATTGCCAGAATGTGGAATAGAGTAATCAGCACCTTCAGTTGCAGTTCCATCTACCGCGTACTTCACGGTCAATGCTTTGGCAGGAGCGGGATCAATAGTTAACGTTACATTGTGAATACCCTTGTCTTCTTGTACAGTGGATGTGCCCACTGCGAAACTGACTGCCGAGGTATCATTATCGGTAATGGTAAGCGTATGTTCTATGATGCTTCCAAGTGCATAGGCACTACCTCCGTCGGATAATGTTAGGATCACCGTCTCATCCGGCTCATCTTCGTTGTCATCAAGAATTGTGATTGGAATCTCCGCAGATGTTGAGTCCTTCGGCACCGTCACTGTTCCAGATTTTGTGATTTCATAGTCAGTGCTTAAAGTAGCGGTACCTCCCAATCTGTAGTTCACAGTCAATGCTGTTTCAGGTGCAGGATCAATGGTCAATGCCACAATCTCGCTGCCACTGTCTTCATCTGAATTAGATTCAGCCGATTTGAAAGAAACTTCTGGATGTTCATTATCAATGATCGTTACCGTTTTTTTTTGTACAATTATATTTCCTAAAATCGGAATACGGGCGAGATGAATGCCTACATCAAATGACTTTTGTCCACCGCCCGAAAATTCGTAGGTCGGAATGGTCCCGGTTCCCTCAGTTGCATTTGCCTTGACGGTAATGGATTTTAATTGTTTATAGTGATAACGATCCCAAGCTGAATCGTTGAACTCATTAGGGTAGACCAAATGTATGGTCTGATCGCTGGATACAGTGTTCTCAAATTCTGTAGTGATTGTTACAGGATTACCATCATCAACTGGATTGGGAGATACCGATAGCGTTGGGGCTCCATGGTAGATAACTACACTAGGGCACAGACAGTCGCGGTGAAAACCATTTGAAAAGGATTTTCCTACAAGCCCTCCCAATACTACTAGATCATCACGTCCGTCCCAATGAGTTTGTAGTTTAAGAGGACTAGATTTGTATTTTCCAGCAGGAATCTCAATCCAATCGGGTATTCCAGAAATGAGGCCGCGTAAGCTTGAAGGATTTCCGTCACTTTCAAGGAAAAGAAGTTTTACGTACGTAATGCTACTTCTTGGCCGATCAATCGTAGCAACTGCAGTGATTGGATCGCCAGCTCTGACTTCTACAAGATCACCCATGGCTGAGCGAACCCAAGGTGACATTTCTAAACATATCTTGGGTTTTGCTTCTGATTCCAGCACCGATGAGGTGGAAAGGCTGTAAGAACTCACATCCTGCAACCGGGAGGGCTTATCCATCCTCACGAAAAAATTCTTTTGGTTCATGTCCACAGCAGACCCAATGATGATTGGATCATATTGCGGTTTAACTACTTGAATCGCATCTATGGGAAGGGGGAGATTACGGTAAGAAAGTAGACGATGGATATGAATCATCTTCATCTCACTTTCCGCAGGTGGTTTCAAGATCAACTCTTCAGAGGATTCTATCTCTGAAGAGGGTAGGCTGAGGAACGGTTGAATCTGAGCATAGGCGACACCAGGGTGTAACAATGCACCAAGAAAACACAAGATCAAGGCATGATGGATCAAGACATGGAAGCATCTTACTTTGTGGATCGCAAAAAAGTTAGAACCGGTGATCTCGTATCCATACGGAACCCACGCACCCAAGCACCAAAGGCCAAAATCGATCAACTTTTTCCAACCCAAGACCATGAATTTATTGTCAAAGCAAGTTCTACACGATTAGGATTTTCTTCTTTCTGGGAAGAGAGAGATACCTTTACTACAACATACGACTCAACAAATAAGCTAACAGCCCTAAATCTGACCATGTATACTCATGAAAGAGTCAATTGATTCACAGTAGTGTGAGACTTTATGACCACCATAGCGATGGGGTAGTTCGGATGATCAAAACATGGATTTAAATTTCATAGATTCTAGCAACATACTACCCAGACTTGGTATCAAAATGAATTACTCACTTTGATAGTGCACCACCATTTTATGGGAATGATTGTAAGGGAAAAGATCTGATGTGTTGAAAGGTAGGACACAGAACAAGGCTACGCATTTTTGGAGAGCCTATTGAAGTAGTTTCGTATTCTCCCATCTCAGGCTTTCCATTTCGGTAGGCTGAATAAGGGAGATGTCATGATAGTATGAACTTGCTCTGCGAAAGGTGATCATGTTTTCATCTTGTATTTCGATTACTTCTCTATGGGCTTCATCGACTGTTTGAGGTAGAATGATGAACTTACTTTGGGATTAATCAAGAGATACGTCATCGTTTTCAGGCATTGATTGAATGCATGGTTCAAAATAGTTGAATCAATTCGCCTCGTTTTGGCATGTCTTGAATGAGAGTCAGCACACTATTTGATTTCATTGAGCGATTGATTGTCGCATGCAATTTCAAAGATAAGTCTGCCTTTCAAGGAACCAACATCAAGGGAAAATAGAATAAAGTAGCCTTGCCCTGTAGCTCAATTGGCAGAGCGCCTGGCTCTGGACCAGGAGGTTCCAGGTTCGAATCCTGGCGGGGCAACTACTCTTTTTTCAGAATGACTGCCAAGAATCCGGCAAACCTTCCGTTGGAATGCTCCCTCCGATCATGAATATACAGTTCGCTGATGGCACCATCAAGATACAGGGCATTCATCGCACCGACATCATCTCTGAACCATGTTGCAAAATCATAAAAATTAACCGCACCGTTACTGATGGCGAGGATCGCTTGACCAGTTCTGGTGACTCCAATTCCACTTCGTAAACGGCAGTTCTTAGAACCTGCGGTGAATTCAGGGTGGATCGTTTGATTCTCCAAAAGCAGAGGGCCTGATTGCAGAGCATACTCTATGCTGAGTTCTTGCTCATGAAATTTCTCAGACTCAACAATCTCAAATAGACCATCAGAAATGAAGAATACGCCATTAGGCTTGAGATAGAAATTCCCATAGCCATCCTTGAGATTCAACGGATTCAGTTCTTGGCTCTTTTCTACATAGAGACCGGTCGGGATGAATCCAGGCTCGTAAATCCCGGCATTGGTCACAGCGATGACAGAGTCGCCCCTACTTTTAAGCCAGACGACCACCTTCTTTATAGTCTCAAATGGTTGCCCAGTGTCTGGATGTTTCCAATGGAGCGTAAGGTTATGGTGCTCAGGATCTACATGAACCGTGTCATACGGATGAGAGGGATCCAGAATACACGGCTGGTTTTGAAGAGACTGTCGTATTGACGCACATCCGCCTACAAGGAGGACAGCGAAAAAAACCAGCACGGGTGTCCGCCTCAGAAATATCAAAGCGGGCACAATGAAATGCAGTATGGGAGCTTCTGCAAGATCAACATATCAGAAACTCTTCACCACTGGATGAAGGATATAGAAAGGTGTTACAACCCGAACTGATTCTTCATATTCTGAATGAAGGCTTCATCTCCAACCGTTTGACGAGCACCAATATATTGATGGGCATCTTCACCAGCCAGATAGCGCAATTTCGTGGAATCATCGGTAGCCGCTTCGTAGATCACCTCAGCAACCAAACTAGCTGGAGACGCTTGTGGTGCAGAATCTCCACCCATCGCTTGAGCAAAAGTGTTCGTAATGTTCTGATATTCCGTCATTTCAGGATTGATTTGGAAATCAAAGGAGCGTCCAGCGAAATCCGTAGCAATCATACCAGGCTCTACAATTTTGACCTTTACACCAATCTGGCCTGCCTCAAAGGAAAGAGATTCTGAAATTCCTTCTACGGCAAATTTTGTCCCATGATAGAGACTCCCCAGTGGAAAGGTCATCTGTCCACCAATGGATGAGATGTTGATGATTACACCAGATTGATTGCTACGAAAATGAGACAGAATGGCTCTGGTGACATCAAGCAGTCCAATGACATTCGTATTGAACTGTCGGATGATATTTTCACGGGGAAAGGCTTCCAGAGGGCCATATGCTCCATAGCCAGCATTATTGACCAGTACGTCAATCGTTCCAAACGCTTCAATTCCTTTGCGAAGAGACTGATCAATAGAGTCCAGATCAAGCACATCAAGTTTGGTGACCAGAACATTGTCAAGTTCAGTCAAATCCTCCTCTTTTTCAGGAGTTCGCATGGTTGCAATCACATTCCACCCCTTGTCGTGGAAATGTTGTGCAGTGGCTTTTCCGATTCCAGTGCTGGAACCCGTAATAAGAATGGTTTTACTCATTAGTAATTGGGAGTTTATGGTTTGTAGGAAACGAAAGCCCTTAAACTTCTTTCATCCATAATGTTCATGTTACATTCTCAAAAGAAGTCATCAAAGATGTTTGTAGTACAGGATACAAAGTCTTCACATGAACCTAGGATTATCCCCTCTCAGACATCAAAAGAGAAGGGATTTATCGCAACCATTGGTGGACATGCAAGGGCTACCAATAGGATATTGAGTGGGTTGTGTCAATAAAATGTTCAAAAATGTAGGATGAAGGACTATCTCCAGTCAGTGGTAAATGTCAAACGGACATTGGCCGTGCGTCCAAGTTTCGGGGCCCCCACATATTCGCGATGATTGCTGTCAGTGGCATTGTTGATCCCAAGATCAACATTCAGTGCAGAATTGATCTGATAACCCAACCCTACATCCAGGGTGAAGTAGTCGGGGACGAAACCATTATAGGGTCCTGAGTTTACAGGAAATCCTTGGGCATATCGGCCAGCCACACTGACATTGAAGCCAGATCGATGCTCATACTGCCCACCAACCCTAAACTTGAAGCTTGGAGCATTTAAGGAAATAGTACGATCTTCCTGTTCTTCATTCAGTTCCGTATGATCAAAGAAATTATCACTGATCCACGACATATTCCCGAACAGAGAAACTTCACGGGAGAGCAGATACTGGAGGGAAAGGTCAACTCCAAAATATTCAATATTTCCAAAATTTGGGTAGGACAACATCATCTCTGGAACTTGTCCAACGCCTGGATTATTCTCGTTGGGTTGTATGATGGCGATAGGCGTGGATGGAGATGGCAATGACCCGCCTGCAACATCTACAAGCAACTGGGCCACCTGCTCTGGGGTGAAACCAAGGCCTCCCAGAGCGGTAGATAGTGTCGTATTATTGGTGATTCCAGTTGTAATGTCACGGACAAGATCCTGCGATAAAGTTGGGACTAAAACAAAAGGAGTTCTGACCTGAAGTGCACCTTCAAAATTCTTCTTGGTCGCATAGTATGCATCTGCGGCTAGGAGTAATTTATCCCCCAAAATTCCTTTGTAGCCTACTTCAAACACTTCAGAAATGGTTGGCTTTAATGGATCAACATCCTCTAAATCAGTGACATTCAGATCAATGGATAACGTACTGAGATTAAGTGCTCCAAGGACCCCAGGGCTGAAGCCATTCACGACGGTGTTTTCTGGGCTTAACGCGTTCTTCAAAAGGCCAATCAATGGTGTGAGCTCTGGACGTTCAAGAATCAGGGCAATGTCTTCATTTGGTATGGCCACCAGACCTTGATAAAGCAGTCCGTAGATAAGACCAGTACTGATTCCAGCGGGAGTGGGTGCTCCCTCTGAGCCAGGGATCAGGCTTGATGCAACGAGATCGGTAGGTGCACCAAGGTTCAGATAATCGGGGTTCCGCGTATAGGTAAACCCAGTCGCAGCTCCGCGCCCACGTACATTAATTGCAGTGCCAGGGATCGTTGCAGCTACAAGGTCTAGCCAATTGCTGCTTGCGGTGGGGGATGAAAAACTGCGATTGTAGGTCGCTCGGAAACTGGAGGTTGATGTGGGCTTGACGACTAGGCCAAGACGGGGAGACAGCTGTATGTCATCTACGACATTATTGTAATCTCCACGCAGTGCAAGGGTCAACTCCAGACGGTTGGTAATTCGAGTGGTGGACTGGGCATACAATCCGTATTCATTGATATTGTCGTTGTCTTCATTACGACCCAGAACCGTTCCTCGTGTGTCTGGACGGGTAAGATCAAAATCTGCACCCAAGGTAAGGGATTGACGCGATCCGATATCGACATCATACTGAACCTGGGTTACATACTGATTGGAAAATTCCACCACAGGATCACCGCCATATACATAGCTGTCCCCAGAATTATTTGCATTCATAAAAAATTGTGCAAAAAAGTTTCCAGACGACAGACGTGCCTGAACGAACGTTGATCCGTAATTATCAGCCTGAAGCGTTCCAATTCCACTCAAAATCGTTCCCGTGAGCTGTGCAGTTCCAGCACTTAAAGACAGCTGAGTAGTGGGGCTGAAGCGAAAGTCAAGATAACCATTCAAGGTATATTTACGATAGTCCGTATCACGTTCGCCATCAACATAGATCTGGATGGCATCGGATGGATCTGGACATTCATTAAATTTCTCCTGAGCCAGAAGATCACTGCTGCAGGAGTCAAGTCCAAAATCATTGGCCTCGGAATAGGAACCCGTCACTTTCACCCCTATATTTTTTCCCAGTACCGTTGCAACGCGTCCCTCAAAATTAAGGAAAGAACGCTCACCGCCGCTAACAGAAAATGTAGCACCAGGATGTGAAAACGCATCCTTGGTGATGTAGTGGATCACACCTGCATCAACTCCTGGTCCATAGAGTGCAGAACCAGGACCTCGCACCACCTCTACCCGATCTAGATCAACCGATATATTGGGCATCAATGAATGAAGATTCACGTTCAAAGAGGCCGCGGCTGCATCGCGGTAGTCCGTCATGACTAATGTTGCTCCACTGAACACATTGGCGAACCCCCTCAAAACAACTTCATGGCGATCAATTCCAATTTGAGCAATGTCCAGTCCAGTTACATTGCGAAGGGATGAAATAGAGGAGGGGGAAACCTGACGCACAAGATCCTGGGCTAGAATCACATCGGTGGATGCAGGTGTGTCAAGAAGTTTTTCCTGCCGACGACTGGCAGTGACCAGAACCTGATCAAGGTCCACACCGCTGATCATCTCAATATCGAGAATGAACGTTTCCTGATCATTCAGAGTGACGCTGGTTTCAACGGTTCTGTATCCTGTGTAGGAGACGCGTATGAGACCGACTCCAGAGGGTAATCCGTCAAGGGTATACTGCCCGTCAATATCGGTGACGGTTCCAATTCCAGAACCTGCGTGAATCACTGTAGCTGCAATAAGAGGAGTACCGTCCTCTGCATCCGTCACGACACCAGAGATCGTTTGTGCAGAACTCAAACTGGCGGTTATACACAACAGAGGCAATGCCAATACGCAAATGAAAAAATGTTTGATGGAATGATTAATGATCATGAGAATGTATATAGATGCACTAATATACGTATTCTTGATATTTTTATGAATCATTGAGATATGGCAAGATCAATCTTTAATCACGAGTCATCCACGAAAAACAGATATCAGAGCCGTTTGCCCAATCTCCAGATCAACTCTAAAACATGCATTGAAGATCTCCATAGCAATATCGCAACAAAACGGTGGGTTTCAGAAAGCCTCCCGTGCTCGAAATAGCAGCTCTCCTTTTCTTACAGATTGAGGTAACCATACATAACGTCACTGGATGAAATACAGAGATGCACATACATGGAAATATTCCGAAAACCAAGGGATAGTCAATCGTCTGCTGAAGTATCTTTCGGATCTCCAATCACCGTAATCGGAGATCATGTAGTATATTTGGGCAACTTTCACAAACCAAATCATTTCCATGTTAGAAGTAGGAGATCAGGCACCCGACTTCACGGGTGTCACAGGAACTGGCGATTCCATTCGTCTGAGTGACCATTCAGGTTCTAGGATAGCATTATATTTTTACCCCAAAGATGATACATCGGGATGCACTGCAGAGGCCTGCAGTATTCGCGATCATTGGCCGGAGTTTGACAAATCGGGTATCGTAGTGATTGGCGTTTCGGGTGACAGTGTAGAATCACATCAGAAGTTTTCCGCCAAACATGAACTTCCCTTTGCCCTTTTGGCAGATACTGAGCAAACGGTGATGAATGCCTATGGAGTTTGGGGAGAGAAGAAGATGTACGGAAAGACGTTTTATGGGGTGAAGCGTACCACCTTTTTGATTGACGAGTCAGGAAAGATTGTTAAGATTTTCAAGCGCCCAAAAACAAAAATTCATGGGCAGGAAATTCTTGATGCATTTGCAGCGTTAAGTTGAAGATGTTGGGCGATGATACAATCTTTCCCGCTCATCATTGATCGGAGAAGTTGAATCGGGAGGCAGTTCGGATGAATTTCTGTACGGAAGTTTGTTCCACAGAACGGCCTGTTCCAGTGGAATTACCCTGCCCCTACGTGGTGAGTGTGCATGATAGATCTGAACAGACAAGTCGAGACTGCGGTCATTTCTTGCTAAAAACCGCCCTTGATATTTCCAGCATCAGTAGCGCATCTGAAAAGCTGCTCCTGACGCACATGGATTCAAATGAGTTGAATTCAAGGGAATCTTCTGATTGCCCCTCTGTGTCATCGGACTCGCGTAAAATGACCAGTGTAGGCTGGGGTGGACCTGTAATCTTCTAACGAGATAGTGCGTATTCGGTACAGGTAGGTACCAGAAGGAACCCACAGCTCCTATTGGCGGAAGACCATTCAATGATATATTGGTTACTGGTAACATGATTCATCTCAAGATCCCATTGCAAATTAATATTGAGATAACTCGTGGATGAAACCCTCACATTTCTTGGTGGATTGGGAGGCTCATTACTGAGGTTGGATCTGAGCTTAGAATGATCGCGTGCATTCAATGTCAATATAGTAACGGGTTCTTTCTCCATTGGTTCGGTGAGCAGATTCACTGAATCGGTGGGAGCAATTCCATCTATGGATCCTGATGGGCTCGTTTTATTGAAAAATGAGGGGGGTATAGGAAACGATTACATCTGCGTCATGAACACCCATGTTCGTGTCCATGCGGTCAATGAAACTGCTATACTCAAAACCTGCATCTAAGCCAGAGAACAGAGCTACAATTATTGCACTAAGAACAGACATCATTCGTTAGCGTAGGCTTGCGATGTTTTAGAAATTTAAGAAAAATAAAAAAATTTCGTGCCGTTGTCGGAAGACCGCTCAAGGATTAGTAGTTGCGAGTAGAATGATCCACTTCAAGGACCGAGTTCATATTAAGGAGGAGATAGCCCGCGGCTGTGACCCTCATGTTTTTTTGGTGGGTTGGGAGGTTTATTACTGAATTTGGATTGATGCGTAGAATGACCGGGAGCAAGACGGTAACGGGTTTCTTTCTCTATCAGTTCGGTGAGCAGACTCACTGAATCGGTGGGAGCAATACCATTGATGGATCCTGATGGGCCCGTTTTTTTGAAAAATGGGCGGTATTAGAAAGGATTACATTTACATCATAAACACCTATGTCAGTGTCCATGTGGTCTATGAAATTACTATTTTCAAAACCTGCATCTAATTCAGAGAACAGAGCTAATAGGATAGCACGAAGAACAAACATCAAAGAATACGTTTAACCTGCCAAATTATAAGAGTATAATAAAAACATGGAAAAACATCATTACCTGTCCAGTGTTTAAGTCATTGTGTCTCATTGGCTTTGTGAAACATTTGATGACGAATCGCCTAAGAACGTTGTTCTTAACGTTCATAAAATTGCATCCAATACCCCTGTGCCCATACAAAAAACTATGCTGAAAGTAGGAGATCAAGCTCCCAACTTCACTGGAATTTCTACTGATGGAAATTCACTGAGTCTTCAGGACTACTCGGGATCCAAGGTCGCTCTATACTTTTACCTTAGAGATGACACTCCTTTATGCCGTGCTGAAGCGTGTAGCATAAGGGATCAGTGGCAGGGATTTGAAGAGGCTGGAATTGTCGCGATTGGAGTGTCATGTGATTCGGTTGAATCTCATCGGAAATTCACATCCAAGTATGATCTTCCCTTTATTTTACTGGCTGACACGACTAAAGAGGTGATTGATGCCTATGGCGTATGGAGAAAAGGCGGAGCCGCCCTGTATGGAAAAACCTTCTTGGGAATCAAGCACACGACTTTTCTGATCAATGCCTATGGTAAAATTGTGAAGATCTTTCGTAACCCTGACTACAGGATCCATGGTCAGGAAATACTTGATGCGTTCGCGGAACTCGATGATGAATGATTCAGAATACTGTCTACGAAACTGTTGTAGGACTTGAGGTGCACTGTCAACTCCTGACTGCCTCCAAAGCGTTCAGTCCCGATTCTGCCGAGTTTGGGGCAACGCCCAATCAACACGTTGATCCTGTGAGTCTAGGTCTTCCTGGAACGTTACCCGTACTGAACGCCAAGGTGATTGAATATGCAGTTCGATTGGGGATAGCCATGCATTGTGAGATAGCCGAACGTAGTGTGCTGGCGAGAAAACACTATTTCTATCCAGATTTGCCCAAAGGGTATCAGATTTCACAGTTTGAAGATCCGATCTGTGTTGGGGGCTATCTCCCATTGAATGAGGGCAAGAAAGTGGGCATTACCCGGATTCATATGGAAGAAGATGCTGGGAAATCACTCCACGATCAAACCCCAACACATACGCTTCTGGACTATAATCGATGTGGTGTTCCACTTCTGGAAATCGTCTCTGAACCCGATTTACGTTCTGGTGCGGAAGCGAGTCAGTATATGCAGAAAATCCGCCAGTTGGTTCGGTACCTGCGCATCAGTGACGGGAATATGGAGGAGGGATCCCTGCGCTGTGATGCCAATGTCTCTGTTCGTGAGAAAGGATCCTCAGCCTTGGGGACGAAGACGGAGATCAAGAACATGAATTCCTTCCGTCATGTGGAGCGAGCAATTGACTATGAAACGCTACGTCAGACAGCCTTGCTGAGTCAGGGAGATGAAGTCACTCATGAAACCCGTCTCTGGGATGATTCCTCTGGGAAAACTTACTCCATGCGCTCCAAGGAAGAGGCCCATGACTACAGATATTTTCCTGATCCTGACTTGCCACCCGTGATGGTCACATCAGACATGAAAGAGGCGATCGTCCAAAGCATGCCACAGCTTCCCGATGACCGATTGCTGGACTATATGGAGCGACTGCATTTGCCAAAGTATGATGCGGAAATTTTGACTGACGAACGGCCGATTGCGGATTACTTTGAAGCGACGCTGGATGCACTTGAGTTGATGAACCTCTCCCATTCTCTTGCAGAACTGGCCAAAGCCGTATCCAATTTTATCATGGGGGACATGTTGAGAACATGCAAGGAAAAAAAAGTTCAAGCGGAGGCATTCCCGATTCAGCCCGAGCGTCTTGCACAGTTAACGAAGATGCGATTGCAGTCTGCGATCAGTTCAACGGGTGCACAGTCTTTGTTTGAAGCAATGCTCTCCGATCACCGCACTCCCGAAACCATCGCCCAGGACTTGAATCTGATTCAGGTATCCGATCGCAGTGAACTAGACCCGGTCGTGAAGGCTATATTGGATGTGCACCCTAAACAGATTGCGATGTATTTTCAGGGAAAGGAATCCATCATTGGATTCTTCATCGGACAGGTGATGCGCCAATTCAAGGGGGCACCTGATCCCAAACTTGTACAAACATTGATCAAAGAAGAACTTCAACGACGAAAGCCATGAAGCCATCCTTTCTCCACATGCGCCAACTGGTTCTGTACTGTGTCATTGGAATGACCATGTTTTCTTGTGCACAACCAGAGCAGAGTGTATCCCAACAGGTTCAAAGCTCATTTGAAGGAACCCTTACGATACGCCCAGAGATCGATCTCTCCACGGATTACAGTGGATTTGAAGTGCTTGTAGCAGGAGACAATGCCGGTGAGCCCGATACACTGGGGTATGCGGTCACTGACACCATGGGGTATTTCTCCATGCAGGTGACTGCTCCAGAGCGGGGAGTGTACAGGCTTGTGATGAGCCGACTGGGACAGATTCAGGCTTCAGGTCAGATTGCCATTGCGGATGGGGATTCTGCATCAATGACTGCCAGATTTCCGTTACAGGGGCATAATATTCGGATTCGATCGGAGGAGAACTCATCGCTGCAGGCCTATCAAAACATCCGTACTCAGCATGAGCAGTCCCTCGTTACATTTGTGCAGTCCGAGACGTATGATGAAGAACAGGTACGGAATCAGGTTCAACAGACAACGATGATTCTATGGACATTGCAACAAACCTTTCCCAATACAATGGGAAGCGAACTAGCTGCTGCTGAGGCGATTCGTATGGGTACTGGATGGGAAGATTCAGTGGTGGTCGCACGGATGAGTCGACTGCCTGTGTCGAATCCTCGCTACACAGATGCTGTTCGTGCTGCCCGGCAGTCCGAAGCCCGCCTCAGAGGCCAGATTGCAGCATTCACTCTTCTGGAATCCCTGTCTCAACAGGTTGAATCGGATCTTCAGCGTGCAGAGATCGCATCGGAGAAAGTGATCGCCCACATGGATAGCATGGAATTTGATGCTGCACTACTGGAGGCACGCAAAATCCAGGAAGAATTTGGAGAAACGCAGTGGGCCACCTGGGCAGAGCGTGCCGCTTACGAAATGGAACATTTGCTTCCAGGAATGGAAGCACCCCTCTTCTCGGTTCGTGATGCCAATGGAGATTCACTGAAACTGGCAGATTTAAGAGGCAAACATGTCCTACTGGAGTTTTATCGTCCAGAAGATGATCTGTATCAGCGCGAATTGCCCGGACGCAATGATCTTTTTGAAACCTTGGGTAGCACTCAACTGGAGATAGTTTCGTTTTCTATGCAGCCAGATACGTTGGTCAATGAAGGATTCTTTGAAGAGAGAGTTGTTCCTGGCCGCCATGTATATGGGGCTCAGGAAGTTGCAGAACTCTACAATATCAATGTTTTGCCAACACGTTTTTTGATTGATCCTAATGGAAGTCTCATAGATAAATACATCGGTGGTACCATGGCAGCTATCTATGAGGATATGATCAATCGACTGGATCAACCTTCACTAAACTAACATCTTATCATGCTTATCGCTGGAAATTGGAAAATGAATACGGATGCCCGCTCTTCAGTGGAGTTGGCACAGGGGATTGTACGAGAAATGGTAGACTCTCCATCGCTTACGGTTGCTGTTTGTCCTCCGAGCCCGCTCTTAAGTGGAGTGGCTGAGGCACTCAAGGGAAGTCGGATTCGATTGGGTGCACAGAACATATACTGGGCGGATGCCGGAGCCTTTACAGGAGAAATTTCGGCTCAGATGCTTCTATCACTGGGATGTCACTACGTGATCCTTGGACATTCAGAACGCCGTCAACACTTTGGAGAGACCGATGGCGGTGTCAACAGTAAAGTCAAACAGGCGGTCAGTACTGGATTAATTCCAATTATCTGCGTAGGAGAGCAGCTCAATCAGCGCAAGGCTGGCAAAGAGCAGGAGGTTGTCGCTCTTCAGGTTCGGTTTGCACTTGAAGGAATTCAAGTGAAGGCCCCCAATGCGATTGTGATTGCATATGAACCCGTCTGGGCGATTGGAACGGGCGAAACTGCCACCCCAGATCAAGCTCAGCAAATGCACGCTTTTATTCGTTCACTAATTAGACAGCAGTTTGGAAATACCATCGCTTCCAAGGTAAACATTCTGTACGGAGGGAGCATGAATCCATCCAATGCTGAAGAGCTCCTGAGTCAGCCCGATGTCAATGGAGGGTTAATTGGTGGTGCAAGCCTTAAAGCCGATGCTTTCGGTAAGATTATTCGAGCCGCACAGCTGGTGGTATAGATTCAATTGTTGCCACAGAATAAGTGATTCTCTCTGCCGAATCTCTTTCAGGATTTCGTTCTCAAGACGGATGTAACCAGCTGATTGTACCTCACAATGCAGTCCATCAAATTTTTGCAAGAATGGATGATTGTTTGAGTTACAATGTTCAACTACGCGTGGAAAGCGAAAGATTGCCATTTTAGTTAGTAATTCTACAAGGTATACCCAAAAGATATTAATTTCCAATTCGTATATTAGGGTGTTCTATGGTTACTTTTTGATAAGTGACCGCGTCATATAAAGTGACACTGTTTTTCTAACCTTTAACCTTTTTGTAGCAATGAAAAAATTGATGATTTTGTGTATGAGTAATTTCACATCTGCACATTTATTTACTACTGGTGCTAAGCCGCAGTTCCTCAGTCATATTGCATATCGCTATGTGAATTTGCGGCATCGCTTAGGAATCGTTAAACACATCATGGCGGGCAGTCCATATACCATTTTACGGTGTGCGTCTGATAGAACGCTAACTAGCCATTTTGATGTGAGGCTCATAAACCATACAAACTTAAATTTTTGATATAATGGACACAATGACTATTTACAACTTGGGAACTCTTGTTGGCTTGATTAGCATCATCAGTTTCTTGGCGAAGCACTATCATGATTCACGTAAGAGTGAAAAAATCCTGCATCAGGACATGCACGATGTGCGGAAAGAGATTTATGAGTCAGAGAGTAGGGTAACTGAAAAGATTCATGAATCGGAGAGTAGGGTAACCGAAAAGATTCATGAATTGAAGAGTGGGGTAACTGAAAAGATTCATGAATCGGAGAGTGGGGTAACTGAAAAGATTCATGAATCGGAGCGGCGGATATCCAGAGATATCCGTGAACTATCTGGTCAAGTAGCTGAACATCGAGGAATCTTGAAGGCAACTGGAACCCATCCATCGTAAGCCAGTGTTACCGGTCGTAGTTACCCTACTGGGTTAAAGTTTGATAGGATGGATGAAATTACGATATTCAACTGGGTGCATCTTGCATGCTTGATTATCATCATCAGCTTCTTGACCAAGCACTACCACGATTCTCGAAAGGGTCAAAAACTTCTTCTGCAGGAGATGCGAGGTGTACGGAACGAGATACGAGGTGTACGGAACGAGATGCAGGATGTGCACAAAGAGATTCGTGAATCAGAGAGCGGGTTAATAGGAAAGATTCGTGAATCAGAGAGTAGGTTAATAGGAAAGATTCATGAATCGGAGAGTACGTTAATAGGAAAGGTTCATGAATCAGAGAAGCGGTTGTCCAAGGAAATACGAGAAGTTTCTGAAGAATTATCCAGTATTAATGCATCGTGAAGTGGATATGAACCATTCCACTGTAAAACATTTCTGTTGGTCATACTATGATGGTCCCAACGGAATATCTGGTAGAACGAGACACCAAAGCCTAGCGGCACAGCACCATCAATCTGCTATTTCAGAACTCTCTTTTTGAACAGGTTATGGAGATGAAAGTCAGTGCAATTCCTATACCAATATTGAAACCTTTAATCCTTTGGTTTCTCTTTGGGGGTTTCTGATTTCTTGGTATCCGCAGATGTAGCATTATCCTTATTAGATGAGTCGTCCTCTCCTGAGGTAGGCTTGGACTCTTTAGGATCTGGCTTTGAGACGTAATCGGTCTGATAAAAGCCGCTTCCCTTCAAGATGAATCCGGTTCCACCGCTGATCATTCGTTCTACCGGCTGGCCAGTTGTAGGACATTCCGTGAGCGGATCCTCTGTAATTGACTGAACGATCTCAAAGATCGTTCCGTCAGCACGTCTGTAATCGTAGGTTGGCATGAAAGTATTTTTTGTGTTAACGCACACTAAAAGTTTTTGAGGTGAATTTGTTCCTTATGACCGGATCAGAGAAATACTTGATAGGCGATATCAGCAACGAGTCCACGAACTCCCCGAAAAGCATCATAATTATTCCGGGTTGGATGGACTCGATTTGTGAGCAGAATAACCCAGATCTGAGTCTCAGGGTCTATCCAGATTGAGGTTCCAGTGAATCCAGTGTGACCAAAACTTCTTGGTCCAAAGTATTGACCAGCTGAGGATGGCTGGTGGGCTGGACCACGAGTATCCCACCCAAGTGCCCGCGTACCTAATGATGTGTCAACTGCTGTGGTAAAGAGGTCAATGGTTTCAGGTTGCAAGAATTGCATTCCATTGTGTTGTCCCCGCATTGCCATCATTTTTGCAAAGATGGACAGATCTTCTACATTTGAAAAAAGGCCTGCATGGCCCGCTACGCCTCCCATGATCCAAGCATTTTCATCATGTACTTCGCCCTGAATCAAGCGGTGACGGAACTGGGTATCTATTTCGGTTGGGACAATAGTAGAATCAGGAGTTCCAATACCATGAAATCCTGTGGACATCATGGATAAGGTCTCGAAAATATGAGTAGCACACCACTGATCAAATGGTTCTTGGGTCACCATCTCTACCACTTTGGCTAGCACTATCATGCCGTAACTACTGTACTGGAATACTTCGCCTGGTCTTGCGGTTAATGGAATCGTCATGATTGAGTCCATGAGTGCATCGTGGGTCGTCATCCCATTGAGATGCATAGGCCGCCATGATGGAAGTCCACTTGCATGGGAAAGAAGATGACCAATCGTAATGGAACGACGTGAAGGGGTGTCAAACTCAGGAAGATATGTGGAAACGGGGGCATCAAGACGTAATTTTCCTTGCTCATACAGTAGCATAGATGCGGCTGTCGTGGCTATCACTTTGGTAAGGGAAGCCAGATCAAAAATGGATTCAGGTGTAATCTGACGCTCAGAGGTATAGGTATAGGCACCATAACCCTCCATTACAGATGTTTCTAAGCCTTTTCCTATGGCAATGGATGCCCCTGGAAAGGCTCCTTTCTCAATGAATCCATGGATGATGGAATCCAATTGCATTCCAGTAATGTCATAGGAGTTCGTAGGCTGCATGGGAATCTCATCTGAGGATTCTGATGCAGGATCATGGGATTCGGTATTGCATGCCGCAAACAGCAAGATGGCAATGCAAAGAAAGAATGAGTGGAAGTGAGAACTCATGGTGATTTGGAATGGCCTATGGCGATAGGATCCAAGGAAGTAAGTTTGTTGATTCAACAGCTAAGATCCTCAGGTGCATCGTTGTAGGAAGATCCATTGAGACAAAAGAGGTTTTATTGTACTGAACGGGATAGATGATTTCAGATAATCCATTACCTGACCACTTGCTTTCAGACCGAAATGTGATTGCGTTCGCATCAACGATCATTGTTGATTGGCCAGAATAATGCTTGATAGACCTGATCAGCAATCTGTCCTCTCAATCCCCAAAAACGATCGTATCGCTCTCTGGTAGGGTAGACGCGATTGGTCAGAAGAATGACCCAGGCTTTGGAATCAGGGTCAATCCATAGGGAGGTGCCAGTGAAGCCGGTATGGCCGTAACTTTTTGGACCGAAATAAATGCCTGCAGAAGATGGTTCATCATTCAGGTTACGGGTATCCCAACCCAGAGCACGCGTGCTCATTGACGTATCGACTGCGGCCGTGAACTGATTAATCGTTTCTGGCTGTAGAAACTGCTGTCCATCATATACTCCCCCCTGTACCATCATTTGGGCAAAATTGGATAGATCCAATGCATTGGAGAATAATCCAGCGTGCCCAGCAACCCCTCCTAAAATCCATGCTGTCTCATCATGAACCTCTCCCTGTACGAGGCGCTGACGGAACGCATCATCCACTTCAGTAGGGACGATCGTAGAGTCGGGTGTGCCGGTACTTCGAAATCCAGTCGAAGTCATTGCTAAGGGAGTAAAGATATGCCTCTCACACCAGGAATCAAATGATTCTCCCGTGATCTCCTCAATAGCAAGGGCTAGGGAAATCATTCCAAAATCGCTGTATCTATATTCTTCACCCGGTTCTGAAATCAATGGAGTAGAGAAGATAGAATCCAACACGGTCTCGGAAGTGAAGACATCATCTTGATGGAACGGTCGAAATGCAGGCAACCCACTTGTATGAGTCAAAAGATGATATATGGTAATTGATTCTCTTTCGGGGGTATCATAAGCACTCAGATAGCGTGCAACGGGGGCTTCAAGATCAAGATCTCCGCTTTCATACAAGAGCATGGTAGCGGTGGTTGTTCCCACGACTTTTGTCAGAGATGCCAAGTCAAAAATAGACCTTGGCAGGGTGTACTGCTGCGAATCATAAGTAAAGCGACCGTATCCGTTCATTTTAATGACTTCGGTACCTACTCCGGCGGCAACCACAGCTCCAGGAAACGCTTCAGCCAGGATATAGTCAATCAGGATCGAATCCATCTGCACGAGTGCATTTGGATAGACGACAGTTGGTGAATCCGTAGAAACAAATGGAGGGGTTGTAGAGATGGAAACCAGAGCAATCTGCTGATCCAGAGATGGAGGTTCCGGGACCAGATCCGTTCTGGTAGAGCGGCATGCACTGAGTGCAACAACTGACAAAATCACGAGATGGGGAATCCAGCGGGTCATGGAATTGATGTTTTTTGGAAGAATGGGCGTATATTAAGTAAATCTATTCAAAAATCTGATAACATGCCAAAAGTTACCGTCCCCGGATCTGGGGTTTTTGAGATTGACGAAGGTCAACGTCTTGTAAACGCTCTTCGTGAGCATGGAGTTGATATAGGACATCGCTGCGGTGGCTATGCCCGATGCACGACCTGTCGTATTGAAGTCATTGATGGGGAGCCATCGGTCATCTCTCGTGCGGAGCATGAAAAGTTGATCGAGACCAATCTACTCGGGGAGGTACGTCTTGCATGCCAGATTCTCGTAGAGAATGACATGACGGTCAAGCCCCTGATGATTTGTAGCGAGATGGGGTGGTCCAGTCCAGGTGATCCGCCGGAGGAAACCGTAACCCCCATTCCTGATTGGATGGATGTTTCTTCGGATCCGTCATAGGATCTATCGTTTTTGATCAAATTTGATCGTCTCAACATGAATCTATTCACGTTGCAGATGATCTGATTCTTAAGAAAGTAACGGACTTCTCCTCCATCTTTATGTAATCTCCGAGTGTTTGTGGATGCATTGGAAGGAACCATTGAGAATGATTGCCAGCCATCAAGTATTGGAATTGAACAAATTTCTCTTTTCGTACTAAAAAGAATAAACCAATTTATCATCATCATGACTCCTATGAATTTCAAGTCTTTACTCTGTGCATCATTGCTGATCGTGGTCTTACATGCACACGTGAATGCACAGGTCGATTACATGATCGCTCCCGAGAGCACTATTCAAGTGGATGGTACTTCCAATCAAACCCCTGAGTGGTCGGTCTATGCAACCCAGATTGATGGCTCGGTCACCGTCAATGATGAAGGAAGCGTGGACTCGGCAGTACTCGTCATCCCTTCCAAGATGATGAAAAGCCGTAAGAGTCCAATCATGGATCGGGGAATGTACGGTGCACTGAAAGCGGATGATTACCCAGAAATCATGTATGAGCTCCTCTCTGTGTCAGATGTTGCTATGATGAACGACAGCACTTTTTCGCTCAACACCACTGGAAACCTTACGATTGCCGCCGAAACCAAGGAGATTATGGTTCCTGTTGAGGGCATTCGTTCCGAGAATGAGAAAATGCACTTTACTGGACAGCATGCCATCCTTATGTCCGACTACGGCCTTAAGCCCCCTTCTCTCATGTTTGGTGCCTACAGGACGGGCGATGAACTCGTCATTTCGTTTGAACTCATCGCCGTCCCGTCGCAATAGGCAGCTATTTCATGATTGGAGGTGCGTCAGTAGCCTCCAGTGCACTAGTAAGTTCTGGAAGCACGGTTTCAATAAAGGAGGCAAGTGATGATTCCAGTTCTGTGAGTTGTGCTTCTCCTGTATTGAGCGTTTGCTCGTGTAAGTCGGTGGGACCGTAGGTCGTACGAAGTCCACTTTGTCCCACAAACAACCGTGACATGACGGTGGGCATGTCTCGTTCTCCAGGGGCCTGTTTTGATTCATAGCCGCTCAGGTTTTGGGTGATTCCCAGAAGTGTTGCATGTGCAGCATGAAGTTGGGTGACCAAATCGGAAGATGGATGCGGTGCACGCTCATGAGCCGTCTGCATAGCCTCTATATGTTGGGTGTGATCTTCCAGAGATTCAGAAAACATACTGGCCCGTTGCATTAGAGAGGCAACCCTCACGCGATAGGCATTGATGGCATCTGGGGTTTTTCCTTCCACTGCAGGGGTATGCAACAGATCAACCTCAAAGGAAACGGGTCCTGAGAGTGTGGACTCAACCCCATCACTCACCTTCACCAATGTGGCGGTGTACGTTCCAGGGGTAGCTAAATAGCGACTCCAGTTGCTTTCCTGATTATCACCAGGGGTGATGACAGCGGCTGATGGATACCGCAGATCCCATGTTGCACGATGCATGCCTTTGGATGTGCTACCGGAAACGCGTCCAGCCACATGTCCATCTGAGTCTTGGACAACAATAAAGACTTGATCTTTGACTTCGTTGATCTCGGCATCCAATGCATCCCATCCGGGGAATGGAATATCTTCATCTGCATCCATCTCTTTTTCTCGCTCCTTGCGTGCTTCTTTGAGTGTCTGTGAACCCTCTTTCAGGTAATAGGTGAAGGTAGCACCAAATGGAGGATTGGGAGCACCGAAGAAATTCGTTCCTTGGGATGTACCATCAAGATTGAGTTCCTGGAACAAGTGTGCGGTCCGGGGTGCAAATAGATGTCCATCCTGTGCGAGAATTTCCTCGTTTAGATCACGCAGAGGAGTAAAATCGTCAAGGATGAAAAAGCCACGTCCAAAGGATGCTCCTACGACATCATTTTCTCGGCGCTGAATGACAATATCTCTAAATGAAATATTTGCATCCGATGCAACTTTCGTCCAGTACTGTCCTCCATCAACGGTGAAGTAGATCCCAAACTCTGTTGCGACAAATAAGAGATCGGGGTTGACATGATCTTGAACGATACGCCAGATCAGCGTCCGATCGGGCAGGTTTCCAGTGATGGATTCCCAGGACATGCCCCGGTCACTGCTTTTAATCAGATAGGGGGAGAGATCACCAAATTTGTGATGATCCAGAGCAGCATACACGACATCGCCGTCATGCATATCAGCATACAGATGATTCACAAAGGCACCCGAGGGGATTCCGTCAATGTCTCCAACCTCCATCATGCGCCAGCTTTCGCCATCATTTTCGGTCACCTGAATGAGTCCATCATCAGTGCCTGCGTACAACAGTCCAGCTTCCTGGGGGGACTCGGCCAAAGACGTAATCGTATTGTAGACCGACATGGCGTAAAAATCCCATGGATTGTCATAACTCTGCACGCGTCCCATGATGGGAAGCTCAATACGCTCCTGATCGCGGGTGAGGTCTTCTGAAATGGCAACCCAGCTATCGCCCCTGTTCGTTGATTTCCAGACGCGATAGGACGCAAAATAGATTGTCGTTGGAACATGGGGGCTGACCAAAATGGGAGCATCCCAATTATAGCGTTCGTGCTTGTCTCCGGCAAGGGCCTGAGGCTGGATCAGGGTCTGCTCACGGGTAATCATATCTACGCGGTGTAAGCGACCTTGCTGAGATTGAGCATAGATAATGTCTGGATTACCGGGTTCTACGGCTGACTGATGCCCATCTCCGCCCAAGGTCATAAACCAGTCGGAGTTTCGGATTCCACGATTGCTCACTGTGCGTGAGGGCCCGCCATGGGATCCATTATCCTGGGTACCACCAAAAATGCGATAGAAGGGTTCGGAGTCATCAACAGCGACCTTGTAATACTGAGTGACTGGCAGATTGCCGATAAAGTCCCAAGACTTTGTTCCATCAAAGGTCTGGAAAAGGCCTCCATCGGTTCCCATGAGAATATAGTCGGGATCATCCATCCGAAAGCCCATGGCATGGTTGTCCACATGCTTATCGGTCCCACTCATCCGATAAAAGGTCCGTCCATGGTCGTGAGACACCTGCACTCGCACATCCATGAGGTAAATGGTGCCTTCTTTATGAGGAGATGCATAGATTTCCTGATAATAATGAGGACCTGTAGCACCAGCTACAGCATCTGACATTTTTTCCCATGAGGCACCGCGGTCGGCGGACATAAAGATGCCCCCAGTTCGTACATCCAGTTCAATGGCTGCATAGACAATGTCTGGATTTTGCGGAGAAATGGCAAGACCAATTTTACCTAAATTGGATTTTGGAATTCCTTTGGTCAGTGCTTTCCATGTTTGACCTCCATCGGTACTTTTATGGAGTCCACTTCCAGGTCCACCCCCCATGTATGCAGCAACATTTCTATGTCTTTGCCAAGTGGCCGCATAGAGCACTGCGGGATTGCGTGGGTCTAGAACCACATCTGTAACGCCTACCCACTGATCATCACCAAGGGTACGCTCCCAAGATTGCCCACCATCTGAACTCATATAAAGTCCCCGCTCACCACCACTATTCCAGAGGGGCCCCTGAGCTGCGACCCAAATGACATCACTGTTGTCTGGATGAACGACGATGCGAGAGATATGTCGGGATTCTTTGAGTCCCATGTGTTCCCAAGTCTGCCCACCATCGTTGCTACGATAGATGCCATCGCCGTAGCCAACATGCCGTCCACCGACATTTTCACCGGTTCCAACCCAGACGGTATGAGGATTGCTGGGGTCAAGTGTGATAGCACCAGTGGAATAGGATGTCTGGCCATCAAACAGTGATTCCCAGGTGGTTCCGGCGTTCACCGTTTTCCACACGCCACCACTACCCACTGCGACGTACCACACATTATCATCATCGGGGTGCATGGCTAGATCGGCAATACGGCCAGAGGTGAATGCTGGGCCTACATTACGCAATTTAATACCAGAAAAATCGGTTTCACTGATCGGACTTTCCTGTGCTGAGACAGGAATTGTGAAGACCAACAGGAGAAAAAGAAGAGTATGAAAGATTCTGTTCATGAGATTAGATTGATTTCCGAATAATGATGAACGGATAAAGATACGATATTTGACGGCATAAACCAATAATGAATCCATTTTTTCAGTGTACTCTATCAATCAATAAGGGAAATATATCGCATGTGACAACGAATAGAACATTTTGAAAAACTTTCATTTTTTGTAGAAGAATCTATTTTACCCATAACGCAATGGTTCAATGTCATTGACGTAAAAAATATTGACTCTATGAATAAGCAAGGTACTCGTCGTGGATCATTCAGTTAAGTTTGTATTGTAGGTTCTGGATTCTAAAACCAATAAGATCAAGAAAAAGCCATTACAAATGAAGCTTTTGCAAAACCTCAGAGTTTTCGTAGAAATATTGCTCTGAAGCACCTGTGACGCATTTTCTATAGTTCACCAAGAGGTTTTGCAAACGGCTCAAATATAATACAGCAATGGTGCAAGATTGAATGCTGAGTTCAACGGATAAGGGCACTTAGGTATATACATATCAACGTTAGTCGTATATTGGGCTATGTAATGTAAATCCTGATACAGTGAATCCATTCTACTCAAGATACGTGAAGGGTTTAGCCAATCCGATGGTTTGATTTTGTCTTCTCTATGGTCAAGCGTGCATATGCAGGCATTGATGAATCGATCAGCATGAAACATCTGAATCATTGATTTTGAATTTGACGGTCGCTATCATGTCTGTGAATTAGATACGATTGATCAGATGAGTAGTCTAATTGAGATAAAGTAGGAAAGCGATGGAGTTTATGGATCTGGTTTCAGGGAATGGGTTAGACTCACGTACTCGGTCAAGCCATTCAAAAATCATAGTGAAGTATTGCTCTAAATGAGTACTCCTAATTGGAAAAATCGCACTCTTTTTCACGGAAACAACCTGAAGTTTCTTCGTTCAATGAACAGTGAATCGGTAGACTTGATTGCTACTGATCCACCATTCAATAAGGGGAAAGATTTTCATGCTACACCAGATTCATTGGCAGCTGTGCAAAATTTCAGGATCGCTGGAGCTGGGAGCAGGATGTACATCAAGACTGGGTAGATCAATTGACCGATGACTATCCGAAGCTCATTGAGGCTATTGAATCCGCTCGGTATGCTCACTCAGACGGCATGGGTACATATATGTGCTTCATGGCCGTGCGTTTACTTGAAATGCACAGACTCTTGAAGCCAACTGGTAGCATGTATCTACATTGTGATCCAACTGCTTCACACTACTTGAAAGCAGTTATGGATGCAATTTTTGGATATAAAAATTTTCGAAATGAAATTGTTTGGCAACGAACAATCACTCGCAAGGGAAACTTGACAAAGGGATTGGCAAAAGATGCTGATATCATCCTGAGATATTCAAAGACAAACCATTTTGTATGGAATCCACAGGCCGTCACGATTCCATATGATCTAAATCATCTGGACGAAAAAACAAAAAAGAAATACTCTAACATTGATGCTCATGGCAGGCTTTACCAACTTACAGCAATCAATGCCCCCATACAAGATCCTCAATCCAACTGTACCTATGAAGTCATGGGAGTTACTATAACATAGAGATGGACCAAGAAATCGAAAGTGGTCGTGTTGTCCAGACTAAGTCAGGCAATGTTCCTCGCCAGATCCGATACTTAGATGAGCAGAAAGGAAAAACCTTGAATTGTATATGGACGGACATTCCTGCCCTCAATTCTCAGGCCAAGCAACGTACTGGATACCCTACTCAAAAGCCCTTGGCACTTTACGATCGGATCATTAAGGCCAGTAGCAACGAGGGAGATATGATCTTGGATTCCTTTGCTGGTTGTGCTACTACTTGTGTAGCCGCTGAGCACCTAAATCGCCAATGGGTAGGCATTGATATATGGGATAAGGTGCAGGAGGTGGTCGTGGATAGACTCCAAAAAGAAGTTGGAGTTTTTGGAAAGGTCAACTACACCCAAGAACTTCCAGATCGGACAGATGATAAGCAGAAGGCAGTACCATTTTTGCCAGTGAAGTATGATGAGGCCAAAGAACCTCCTGGACGGAAAATGACGCGTGCAGAAATGTACGAGATTCTTCTTAGCAGACAGGGAATAAAATGTCAAGGCTGTGACCGAGTATTTGATGATCCAAGATACCTGCAGCTGGATCATAATATGCCAAGAACAGATGGAGGAGTGAACCACATATCAAAACGTATCTTGTTATGCGGTCCCTGTAACCAGCTTAAAAGCAATATCTACACGCTCAGTGGATTGCGCCGAGAAAATAAGAAACGAGGATACATGGCCGAATGAATTTCTATGTCAAGTCCTATCAGTGGGATTCAATGAAGTATGGCCTATAACAGCGTTTATCCCAATCATCCTGAGAGGGCCCTCCCGGCCGATCGATTAACTCAAATCCAGCTAAACACCATGTTCCTCTCTGAAGATCACAGTAATTAAAATCAAGAATTTCAAAATCTCCACGCGGATTTTCATTACAAACGGGAGGTTTTTCACTGGTTGAAAAAACATGCCATAAATAGTCAAGTCCTCCATTAGCACATCGACCTAACATATTAAACAATAGAGATGTTGAATGGCGTGTGGGATTCTGATCGTTTGATTCGTATATATCTATAATCAAATCACATCGGCCTCCCAGCCCAAGTGCCTCGGCAGCATTTGCGGATGGCCATCCAGGGTCTTCATTAAAAACTCTCACTACCTCATCAGCGAATGCATCCAGTTCGGAAGGGGAGTAAGATTTGTGGGATTGGTTCAAAATTGCAGCAACTGCCCAAAATGTATCATATCCATCTGAATTAATCAGTGCTCGCAGTGCTGATTCAGGAGTTGGTGGGACCCACATACCTTGCTCTAAGATCATACCTTCATGTAGAGGGTTCACGGGTTCCTGTTCCTGTGCGAGTACGATTTGGTTAGACCCGAATGGATGTAGGCATAACAGAGTGGTAAAGCAAAATAGAGCGAAAAAATGTGTCATTTGTTCAATGATATAGTATAGTAGATTAACACGGAGTGTTTGAACCACTATGTCCACCGCCAGACGGCATAGCATAAACCCATTCCGTATGATATTGATAAAAGGCCTTGGAATAATTGACCGCCGAAGCCCAATGTCCAGATGCTAAAAGTTTGCGAAGAAAAACCCTCCACATGCCTTGATTATTTGACGAGTGGAATGTAACATCTGCACGCGTACCAGTTACTTTCTCCAGATCTTTGAATAGCTGCTTTGTCGTAGGACTGTCAAGGCACTGCTGATATCCAGCTGCATGTTCCTTTTCGTGCTGAATTATTTCTAACCGAAACCCCTCAACAGCAGATAAACGACCGCACTTAGAATTGACGTACCAATAGCTAGCTGAGGAAACACCACTTTGTATGACAGGCGGGCATAACGTACCATTAAGTGAGTATTCCGGTAGGCTTGAACGTTGAGATGGACGAGTGTCAAAATCTTTGGCTACATGAAGTTCACCCTGAATACTCGGAGCGTAACCAATGTAGAAACGTCCTGCCCATGGACCCGATCCATGGGAAATACTTTCATCCAGTTTAGTTTCCGCTACCAACCGATATAAACCAACAACCGTAGAACTACGACTTCTTGGTTCTGAGGTATACATTGGAGTAATATTCAATTTTCCCGAAGGGCCAGGCCAATCTCTGTCGGTGACTTTTATTTCGGCAGTTTTAGTCCAACCTGTGGATGCTTTAACGGTAATTTTGACTGTTTCCGTTGCAGTTCCTACCCAACCATACGTATTGTTACTTCCGCCCAAACTGGATGACCATGTGAAAGTGTAAGATTTTACTTGAATAGATTCGTTCTTTGATATAATCTTACAACCACCTGTAGACCCACGCTGAACGGATTCATCACAAACAAGCCTCAGTTGCTCCTTATTTCCCTCGTCTTGATCTCCAGGCTTGGGAAGATCATTAGAATCTCCATTGTCTCCACACGAGGTACAACCACCACCGCCCCCACCATTTCCGCTACCGCCGCCCCCACCCCCACTACCTCCACATATTGTGCAACCGCCCCCACCATCATGGGATAGAACGCAGGTAACTTCAATCGTTCTGGTCTCAACGCATTCCCCTGATTCAGGCATCCCCACAGGAGTCGGTGAACACATTTCAATAGAGTAATCATCGCTAACCCAACAAGAAGTTGTTCCTTGCACCTTTCCCATTTCGGATTTCACGATTAACTTCATTGCAATGGCTTTGGGCTTCTTGTCGGGCTGATGAATAAAAGCTTGCGTAGAAGCATAGTCAAGTGAGTACTCGGCTACCAAGATGTGCATCTCTCCAAAATCTCCAACCAACCACCGTTTCACATAATCTTGGAACAGAGAAATTTGAAGTCCCAAACTTACAAATTCGACAAGTTGACCAGTAAGAATGTTTCCATCTTAGTCTACATCTGCCACAAACGTTCAAATGACGGATATTCGGCTATCTGATGCACTGGTTGTAGATTCGTTAAATCCAAGAATCGTCGCCATATAAAATCCTCCATGACCATTACTCCATGTCTCAGCCATATCCCAATTCGGTGGATATTTACTGACCATTGCCGCTAACACTGATGCAATGGTACTATCGCTTAAGGTTTTACTGACAGCACCATCTGGTAAAACGGGAATGGCATTCTGTTTCTCAGAGAGTTCTGAATAGTACCATGTTTTCACTGTATTTATGCGCTTATCTCTAACTTCCTCCGAAAGTGATTCATCAACATCCGGTTCAAAGGAACTATCACATCGAGCGAAGATCACGATTGCTAAAATCAGGGGAAGTGCGGCAGCTAGGCGCATGAGAATGACAATGAAGAAGTAGTCGTTTTCACGATTATTGTTATGGGAGGATTCACTCAGATACGATAATATACATCAGTGTGGAATGACAATTAATGGTTCTGGATTCAGAATTATGGATGGTCATAAGAATCAGCGTCATTTTCTCTGATTTAGAACACAATGTCGCACAGTGATTTTGTTAATCACAGTAAGGATTGTCGTTCATTGAAACGAATTTTTGGAGTCCAAAATGACAAGATCACCTCATGAGGTCAATCAGAAATGTGATGGATACGGCGGTGATGGAGGCAGGGTAGGCGAGAGCGAAGAAGGTCCTGATAAGAAGAATCGATTTCGCTCACAATCACGCATGATCGGTCAGGTGCTTGTGCAAGAATGTGCCCCCAAGGGTCAATGATCACTGAGTGTCCAAAGCTTTCACGCTCAGCATTGTGTCGTCCAAATTGGGCAGGAGCGACCACATAGGCGAGGTTCTCAATGGCTCGTGCTCGCAGTAGAGCATGCCAATGATAGGCACCCGTGCGCCATGTAAAGGCAGATGGAACATAGAGGATTCTAGCCCCACGAGAGGTCAACACCCTGTACAGCTCGGGAAAGCGCAAATCATAGCAGATACTGAGTCCCATGGGTATTCCGAACGCCTCAAAAGTTACAGGTTCAGACCCCGCTTCAATATATTTGGACTCCATGAAAGAGTGCTGCTCATCCAAGTCAATATCAAACAGATGAATTTTGTCGTATCTCGTTAAGATGCTACCGTCAGGAGCAAACACTAAGCATGTATTGGTCACCCGTTCGTTGGCAAGCAGTGGGACGGTTCCCCCTACAATATAGATGGAATGAGAACGGGCCAATTCCTGAAGCAGCCCGACGGCAATACCATCTTCAAGGTTTTCGACCACATCAATTTTCTTGCCCTCTCGGTCAAGGTAGGAGAAATTTTCTGGGAGTGCAACCAGTTGGACATCCTGTTCAACCGCCTGTTTAACGAGCGATTCTGCTTCGGAAAGATTTGCATCAATATCCTGCCCAGAACACATTTGCACAGCCGCAATTCGAAGAGATGTTTGCATAAATAAATGGGAATTATATACGTGAGTAACCATGTTAGACAGCCACTCCAACCGTATCCATT
>JAPOUL010000002.1 GCA_026708685.1 Bacteroidota bacterium | reverse complement strand
CGATCCGAGAAGGTGGACGGACCGTTGGGGCAGGTGTTGTTTCGAGTATTCTTGATTAACCATTCACAAACGGGTGTAGCTCAACTGGCAGAGCGGCGGTCTCCAAAACCGCAGGTTGTGGGTTCAAGTCCTACCACCCGTGCCAGCATCTTAATTCTATGAAAAAAATATTTTCAAAAGTCCGTACCTACCTTGATGAGGTGGCAACCGAAATGCGCAAGGCCAGCTGGCCGCAGCGAAGAGAACTCATCAGTCACACGGTCATCACTCTGGTTGCCAGTTTTGTCCTTGCACTGTTTATATTCGGTGCAGACCGTGTGATCAGTTACGTTCTTGATATCGTATATCCAGGTTAACAGAGAAGAGAATATGCATTCATCTCGTGCGGCTACTCAGTTTAGATGGTATGCTCTACAGACTTTTTCTGGACATGAGAAAAAGGTGAAGGAGTACATCATTGATATTGTTGAACGCGAAGGACTCATTGATCAGCTAGAAGAGATTCTGATTCCATCCCAGAATGTTTTTGTCATGCAGGGAGGCAAGAAGCGCACCCGTGAAAAAACAGATTTTCCGGGTTATATGCTTGTGAAGGTGGCTCTGGATAAGCAGCTTAAGCATGTGTTCAAGGAACAGATTTTCAAACAAAAACGAGAGGCGATCAAATGGTTGCCCTCTCGCGATCACCCTGAACCCCTGCTAGAAGAAGATATCAACCGGATACTGGGTCGTCTTGATGAGGCACGGGAGGCTGGCGATCGCCCAGACATTCCTTTTGCTACTGGCGACAAGATCCGTGTGATTGATGGCCCCTTCAATAATTTCTCGGGAGTGGTGGATGATGTCTATCCTGACAAGATGAAGATTCGTGTCATGGTTTCCATTTTTGGACGCAAGACTCCCGTTGAGCTGGATTATTTACAGATTGTGCCCGAAGATTGATCAATGCGATCGGTGGCTCTTTGTAAGATCGTTTGAAGTCACTTTCTCTGGACTGTTGGAAGAGTTTGTTTTTTTGAATCCAGACTGAACGTATTCCAGAGTGCTTCTCTTTTGGGCTTATCCCCCAATTGGATCATGGACGAGTATTCTTTTGGTTGAGAGACTTCAAATTTCTGGATCAGGAAAGTCATCTCTCAGCACCATCAGATAGCATTTCTGGTGTTCAATTTTGCAAAATATAAAAAAATCTTAAATTTTGCAAAAATTTTGGGAACTTTATTGTTTGCTGTGCATATCAATGGGCTATGCTGATTTTTTGCCCACATTTTATCATCCATTATGGCCTCTGGGAAACCCGTAGAATATCTCATTAAACTTCAGGTGAAGGCTGGTCAGGCAAACCCTGCTCCACCGATTGGTCCTGCTCTTGGCCAGTACGGTTTAAACATTATGGACTTTTGTAACCAGTTTAATGCTGCTACAAAAGATCGTATGGGTTTAGTGTTGCCCGTGGTGATTAGTGTTTATCCTGACAAATCGTTCTCGTTCATCGTCAAGAGCCCACCTGCCGCAGTTCTTTTATTGCAGGCACTTGGGATTGACAAGGGGGCCGACGACTCTATTCGTAATAAAGTCGGCACCGTTACTTGGGATATCTGTCGTGATATTGCTCAGAAGAAAATGGATGATTTGAATGCCTTTGATGTGGATAAAGGAGCTGCCATGATTGCGGGCACTGCTCGATCTATGGGGATCATTGTCACCGATCAGCCTGCATAAATTTTGATTTGGCGCGATCATGCTTCGCGTCAGCGTAATTCTCTTATCATTGACTCATCGCCAGTATGGCAAAAAAAGGTAAGCGCTATTCCAATGCGTTGAAGGCGGTTCGCGAATCTGGTTCAGGACCATTCACTGTAACAGAGGCGGCCAGTATTCTCAAAAAAATCAATCCAGCGGGATTTGATGAATCCGTTGATATTGATCTTCGCTTAGGTGTAGATCCCCGTCATGCTGACCAGATGGTGCGTGGTAGTGTTGCTCTGCCGCATGGTACTGGAAAGACCGTTCGTGTTCTAGTGATTGCCAGTGAAGATAAGCATGAAGAGGCACAATCTGCGGGAGCAGATCATGTCGGGCTAGATGATTATGTAACGAAAATCCAGGAAGGCTGGACCGACATTGATGTCATCATTGCCACCCCGAATGTCATGTCCAAAGTAGGTCGTCTGGGGCGTGTCCTCGGACCAAGAGGCTTGATGCCCAACCCCAAAAGTGGAACCGTTACCATGGATGTGGCCAGTGCTGTTCAGGCGGTCAAGGCTGGGAAAATTGACTTTCGAGTTGATAAACAGGGGAATCTTCATACAGCAGTCGGTCGTGCATCTTTCACGGCATCCCAACTGGAAGAGAATGTACGTGCATTCTTGCTTGAAGTCATGAGGCTACGGCCTTCTTCTTCCAAAGGCACCTATGTGCGGTCCATTACACTGTCTACAACAATGGGACCTGCCGTACCGATTGCCTCCTCCGAAGTCATTCACCTTGTCCGATAAGTCTGATGTCCGTTACTCGAGTTCAAAAAGAACAGGTTGTTGAACTGTTGAATGAGAAGCTCTCTGATCATCCCTCCCTGTACATCACGGATTACAAGGGACTCAATGTGGCTGAAGTCAGTCAACTGCGACAGATGCTTCGAGACGCTGGTGTAGAGTACAGGGTAGTGAAAAATACGCTACTCAAGCGTGCTATGGAAACCGTGGGAGGATTTGAATCCTCTTATGATTATCTGACTGGCCCCACGGCAGTAGCTCTCTCTCTGGATCCAAGTGCAGCTGCACGAGCCATCAAGGCTTTTCGAAAATCATCTGGACAGGATCTTCCTGTCCTTAAAGCCGCCATTATTGATGGCGATCTTTATGAAGGTAGTCAAATTGATGCGTTGGCATCTCTGAAATCTAAAGATGAATTATTGGGTGAAGTTGTCACCCTCATCCTTTCACCGATTCAACATGTTGTCTCTGCTCTTGGATCATCTGGGAGCAATCTACTGGCAATCATTGAATCATTACAGCATAGAAACGAGGCCTAAACAGCCGTTAACCCTTAATCTGCGGCGCAGCCTGATCGCTGAGACCGTCGCTGGAAAACCCTTTTATTGACTCATGGCAGATTTGAATAAGCTGGCTGAAGAGCTAGTGTCTTTAACCATCAAAGAGGCGAGTGACCTTGCCTCCATTCTTGAAACCGAATATGGCATTAAGCCCGCTGCTTCGGCAGTAGCCGTTGCCGCTCCTGCTGCAGCTGGAGGTGGTGATGCTGCTGAGGAAGAGCAGTCGGCATTTGATGTAATGCTCACGGGCTTTGGCAGTAGCAAGATCGGTGTGATCAAGGAAGTACGAGCCATCACTGGACTAGGTCTTAAAGAGGCCAAAGCCCTGGTGGACAGCACACCCGCTCCCATCAAGGAAGGAGCGTCCAAGGAAGAGGCGGATGAATTAAAATCACGACTTGAGGCTGCAGGAGCCGAAGTTGAACTCAATTAAGGATTGGCTTCCAACCAAATCAAACTCTCTCTTGGCAGTTTGAATACTGCTGTCAACATATCTACAACCAGCCCATAGGCCTCCATGTCCACTAAGAATGGTCAGCATGCGGCACGCGTGAACTTTTCTCGCTCGCGTTCCGTGTTGGATTATCCAGATTTTCTGGGGGTTCAGCTTGAATCTTACGAAGAATTTGTGCAGTCTAAGCTTGCTCCAGATCAGCGTAGCGACTCCACTGGATTGCAGCAAATATTTCTAACCCATTTTCCGATTGAGGATACCAAGGGTCGCTATATCCTTGAGTTTATTGATTACTCATTGGGTGGACCAAAGCATTCCATTGAGGAGTGTCTTGCTCAGGGCCTGAATTACTCCATTCCGCTTAAAGCAACACTCAGGCTATCGGCGAAGGAAGATGAAGATGAGGACGAAGCAGAGGAATCTGTTGAGCAGGATGTCTATTTTGGGGATCTGCCTGCCATGACTCCCAATGGGTCCTTTGTCATTAATGGTGCAGAACGCGTGGTGGTTTCCCAATTGCATCGCAGCCCTGGTGTTTTCTTCAGTCAGGCGGTCCATCCCAACGGTACCCAACTCTTTTCTGCACGTATTATCCCATTCAGGGGGTCGTGGATTGAGTTCACGACCGATGTGCAGAATGTCATGTGGGCCTATATTGATCGCAAGCGCAAGCTTCCCGTCACGACGTTGCTTCGTGCTATGGGGTTTGGTGAGACCGATGAGGTCATTCGTCTCTTCAATCTTGCTGAGGGGGTGAGTGTTCATACCAAAAAGAGCTTCAAGAAAGCCATCGGATCCATGCTGGCTTTTAATGTGACGATGAAAGTCACTCCTATTCGGGTGTTTGATGAAGAGTCGGGGGAACTCCTTGGGTATGAAGAGCGAGAGACAGGATTTAAGATTGATTACATCACTCGTGACTTGGGTGAGTTTTTAGAGATTGCAGATCGCCAGACCGGCGAGATGATTGAACACATTGATCAGGATACGGGTGATTCAGTAGAGTACATCAATCAGGAAACGGGTGAAATTATCGAAGAAACCATCAATCGAATCATCCTTCCCGCTGATCATACTCTGGTTGAAGAAGATTGGCAGGCTTTGCATGACTACAAGATTGATCGGCTCTATATCCTGCATGAGGAAGATGAAGAAGAGACATTAGACACCAGTACTCTGGTCAAAACGCTTCGGCGTGATCCATCCAGTAGCCAGAGCGAGGCATTGGAGGAGTTGTACCGTGTTCTTCGAGATACGGAGCCTCCAGATTCAGAGGCCGCAAAAAACATTCTTGACCGCCTCATCTTTAATGAGAAACGCTATGACCTGGGTGCAGTTGGTCGTCACAGAATCAATAAACGCCTTGGCTTAAAAGTGCCTTCGGAAACGGTTACATTGACCCAGGAGGATATCATCTGCATTATCCGAAAGTTGCTTGAATTACGGTCGGAGCAGACAGGGGTTGATGATATTGATCATTTGAGTAACCGACGGGTCCGCACGGTTGGCGAGCAGTTAGGACAGCAGTTCTCTACCGGATTGAGCCGTATGGCCCGAACCATCCGTGAACGCATGAATGCGAGAGATGCTGATTCGCTGACCCCTCAGGATCTCGTCAATTCCAAAACCATCTCCAGTGTGATCAACACCTTCTTTGGTACCAACCAGCTCAGCCAGTACATGGACCAGACCAATCCACTGGCAGAATTGACTCACAAGCGCCGAATGTCTGCATTGGGCCCTGGTGGGTTGACCAGAGAGCGTGCGGGTTTCGAGGTCAGGGACGTTCATTACACTCACTATGGACGGCTGTGCCCCATTGAAACTCCAGAGGGTCCGAATATTGGACTGATTTCTTCGCTGTGTGTGCATGGGAGAATTAATCACTTTGGCTTTATTGAAACGCCGTATCGGAGGGTCGTTGACGGAAAGGTCACCGATTCAATTGTCTATCTTTCTGCGGAGGAAGAGGATGAAGCCATCATTGCACAGGCCAACTCTCAAATAGATGATAAAGGAAACTTTCTCAATGATTTAGTGCGCTGCCGCCACCGAGGAGAGTTTCCATCTGAGAGGCCGGAGACGATTCAGTTTATGGATATTTCTCCGAATCAGATTGTTTCGCCCAGCGCCTCGATTATTCCGTTCCTTGAACATGACGATGCCAACCGTGCCTTGATGGGTTCAAATATGCAACGTCAGGCGGTTCCACTGTTACGGGCAGAGGCCCCCATCGTTGGGACAGGCATGGAGGGACGCGTTGCCAGAGATTCTCGTGCTGCCATCATTGCGGAGGGGGATGGTGTCGTTGAGTATGTGGATTCAAAACGGATCGTGATTCGTTATGAGCAATCGATTGTGGAGCGGAAGGTGACCTTTGAGCATCCTGTAAAGGAATACTCGTTGACAAAGTTTCGGCGAACGAATCAAGATACGTGTATCAATCAGAAGCCCATTGTGAAGGTGGGACAGAAAGTCCACAATGGGATGGTGCTTACCGACGGATTTGCCACTCAAAACGGGGAGCTGGCTCTCGGTAAAAATGTTCTAGTTGCATTCATGCCTTGGCGTGGATACAACTTTGAAGATGCCATTGTACTTTCCGAGCGTCTTGTAAAGGAAGATGTCTTTACTTCGGTCCATATTGAGTCCTTTGAACTGGAAGTTCGTGAGACCAAGCGTGGTCAGGAAGAGCTGACTCGTGAAATACCGAATGTCTCCATTGAAGCTACAAAAGATTTGGACGAGCGAGGAATTGTTCGGGTTGGTGCTGAGGTGAAAGCTGGTGATATTATTGTTGGTAAGATCACACCTAAAGGCGAGACCGATCCAACTCCTGAGGAAAAACTCCTACGTGCTATCTTCGGAGATAAGGCAGGAGATGTGAAGGATGCTTCTCTGAAAGCACCTCCAGGGATGAATGGTGTGGTGATCGATACCCAACTGTTCAGTCGGCGCAGTTCTGATCCTGAATCAAAAAAACGCGAATTGCAACTTCTTGCTGAGATTGAGAATGCGTTTGACCGGGAACTTGAGAAACTCAATGACGACTTTACCACGAAGTTCGTCGATTTGATGCAGGGATGTGTCGCCAGTGTGGATGTTGAATCAAAAGATGGTGAAATCATGATCCCATCTGGAGCGGAGATTCTCAGCTATGACTTCAAGGATGTACAACCTTATGAGTTGAATCCTAACTTCTCCGTCCAAGGAAGACGTGCAACCAACAAGAACCTGAAACAACTCTTTTTCAATTACACGCGTACATTGGAATCAATCAATAACAAGGCGAAGCGCGAGCGTCATCAGGCCCAGATGGGTGATGAGCTTTCTCCAGGTATTGTCCAGTTGGCGAAGGTCTATATTGCCAAAAAACGCAAGATTCAGGTTGGAGACAAGATGGCAGGGAGGCATGGAAACAAGGGGGTGGTTGCACGGGTTGTTCCCGTTGAAGACATGCCTTTCCTTGAAGATGGAACACCTGTGGATATTATTCTTAACCCGCTTGGGGTTCCTTCACGCATGAACCTTGGCCAGATTTATGAAACCCTTCTAGGGTGGGCTGGCGAGAAGCTTGGTAAACGCTTCTCTACACCTAGTTTTGATGGTCCTACGATGGAGGACCTGATTGAGAATATGGAAGCAGCTGGTTTGCCTGTTGATGGACGAACGCAATTGTATGATGGCCTGACGGGAGAACCCTTTGACCAGAAAACAACGGTTGGACAAATCTACATGATGAAACTCAGCCACTTGGTTGATGACAAGATTCATGCCCGTTCTATCGGCCCATACAGTCTCATCACCCAACAGCCATTAGGAGGGAAAGCTCAGTTTGGTGGACAGAGGCTTGGTGAAATGGAGGTCTGGGCCATGTACGCCTACGGTGCTTCGCATGTGTTACAGGAAATGCTCACCTATAAGAGTGATGATGTTCATGGTCGCTCAAAAGCGTATGAAAGCATTGTAAAGGGTGAGAACATGCCGACAGCTGGTATCCCAGAGAGCTTCAATGTTCTTGTCCGTGAGCTTCAGGGCCTTGGTCTTGAAGTGGCACTTGACTAGTAGCAGAGGATTCACTACCTATTCAATTAACAATTCGGTTGACCAATTATGCCATACGGGAGAACCTCTTCACAGAGTAAAGTTTTTTCTTCAATCACCATCAATCTTGCTTCTCCAGAGACGATTCTGGATCGTAGTCATGGGGAGGTGATCAAGCCTGAAACGATTAACTATCGTAGTTTCAAGCCTGAAAAGGATGGACTATTCTGTGAACGAATTTTTGGCCCAGTCAAAGACTGGGAGTGCTATTGTGGTAAATACAAGCGAATCCGATACAAAGGAATCATATGTGATCGTTGTGGGGTAGAGGTCACTCAGAAAAGTGTTCGCCGCGAGAGGATGGGACATATAGCCCTGTCGGTGCCCGTCGTTCACATCTGGTATTTCCGTACCAATCCAAACAAGATTGGTCACTTATTGAATTTGCGGGCGAAGAAACTTGAGAAGGTCGTCTATTATGAAGAATATATCGTTGTTCAAGCTGGTTCTGCAGCCGAGCATGGCATAGAAGATAATCAGCTTCTCAAAGAAGAGGAATATTACGAAATTCTCTACAAGATTCGTGAGGACAACAACCGTCTCTCCGACGATGACCCAGATAAATTCATTGCGATGATTGGTGGAGATGCCATTGAGTTCATGCTCAAGCGTCTCCAGCTGGAAGAGCTTTCTCATGAGTTGAGATTTCAGATCAAGACAGAGAGCAGTCAGCAGCGCAAAGCCGAAGCCATTAAGCGTCTGACGGTTGTAGAAGCATTTCGTGATGCGAACCGTCGTATGGACAACTATCCTGAGTGGATGGTACTGCGTGTCATTCCTGTCATTCCTCCCGAACTGCGACCATTGGTTCCGCTTGAAGGTGGACGGTTTGCCACCAGTGATCTCAATGATCTGTACCGTCGAGTGATCATTCGCAACAATAGGCTTCAGCGGTTGATTGACATCAAGGCACCAGAGGTCATTTTACGCAATGAAAAGCGGATGCTTCAAGAAGCTGTTGATAGTCTTTTTGATAATTCACGTAAGATCAATGCAGTGCGGAGCGACTCAAACCGGGCATTAAAGAGTCTTTCGGACATGCTCAAGGGCAAGCAGGGACGGTTCCGTCAAAATCTGCTTGGAAAACGCGTTGACTATTCAGGTCGTTCAGTGATCGTTGTTGGTCCCGAACTGGATCTCCATCAGTGCGGGATTCCCAAAGAAATGGCTGTTGAATTATTTAAGCCATTCGTCATTCGAAAGCTTATTGAGCGAGGCATTGTAAAAACGGTTAAGAGTGCGAAAAAGGTGGTGGATAAACGTACATCGGAAGTATGGGATATTCTGGAAAAAGTAATTCAGGGACATCCTGTAATGCTGAACCGTGCCCCAACGCTCCATCGCCTTGGTTTTCAGGCATTTCAGCCAGTACTGACCGAAGGGAAAGCGATCCAGCTTCACCCACTGGTATGTACGGCATTCAATGCGGACTTTGATGGTGACCAGATGGCAGTGCATGTCCCATTGGGATATGATGCATGCATGGAAGCCATGATCTTGATGTTATCAAGCCATAACATCCTTTCCCCTGCACATGGTGGACCGATTACAGTCCCCACTCAGGACATGGTATTAGGACTGTACTACCTAACGAAATCCCGTTCAGGTTGCAAGGGTGAGGGCATGCACTTTGCATCTACGTTTGAAGTGCGTCAGGCATTTGATCATGGTCAGGTAGAAACGCATGCAAAGATCAAGGTTCGCTTAGATAGTGGAGAATCCATTGAGACCACGGCAGGGCGTGTCATTTTTAATGAAGCTGTTCCCAGAGGCGTTCCCTTTATTAATGATGTACTGACCAAAAAGAATCTCAGACGCATCATTGGCGAAGTACTCAATACGACTGATTTTCCTCAGACCGTCCATTTTCTGGATGAAATCAAGCGAGCTGGTTTCCAGCGAGCGACGACTGCTGGTTTAACCTTCTCTTTGGCTGACATTGTGGTCCCTGATGAAAAGATGGATCTGATTGATTCGGCCGCTACTGAAGTTGCGACGGCTCATTCCAATTATGAAGAGGGATACATTACCGATAATGAGCGCTATAACAAGGTCATTGATATCTGGACTCGAACCAATAACAGTGTTTCGGAGGTGTTATTTAACACTCTGAAGGAGCATGAGGAAGGTTTTAATGCGATCTATATGATGGCTGACTCTGGTGCTCGTGGTTCCAAGGAGCAGATTCGTCAGTTGGGTGGTATGCGTGGATTGATGGCGAAACCCCAAAAAAGTCTGGTGGGTTCTGCAGGTGAAATTATTGAAAACCCCATTGTCTCCAACTTCAAGGAGGGGCTGTCTGTACTGGAGTATTTTATTTCCACTCACGGTGCAAGAAAGGGACTTGCTGATACAGCACTGAAAACAGCGGATGCTGGTTATCTGACCCGCCGTCTTGTTGATGTGGCTCAGGATGTGACGGTCACGATGTTTGACTGTGGCACTCTGCGCGGGATTGCGATCAGTGCTCTGAAGGATAATGAGACTGTGGTTGAACCCTTGGCGGACAGGATCTTAGGTCGGGTATCCCTCCACGATGTGCGCGATCCATTGACAGATGATCTCATTGTAAGGGCTAATGAAGTGATTGATGAGGGTAGGGCTAAGCATATCGCTGAAACCAGTATTGACCAAGTTGAGATCCGTTCGGTTCTTACTTGTGAAGCCAAGCGGGGTACATGCTCCTTATGTTATGGACGTAATCTGGGTACAGGTCGACTGGTTGAGTCCGGTGAAGCGGTTGGTATTGTAGCCGCCCAGTCGATTGGTGAACCTGGTACACAGTTGACACTCCGAACATTTCATGTTGGTGGAACGGCGAGTCGCATTGAGGCAGACAGTGCCATTCGGAGCAAGTTTGCTGGGAAAGTGGTGTATGAAAACCTACGTACGGTTTCCTACGACAGTTCCAATGGTCCTATGGAGGTTGTTTTGACACGTCAGGGAGAGATTCGGATTGTGGATGAAGAAAATCGTCAGTTGTTTGCCTCCTTGATTCCCTTTGGTGCTGAGGTTCTTGTATCCGATGGAGACACCATTGAGAAAGAGGCTGTTCTTGCGAGTTGGGATCCTTACAATAGTGTCATTTTGTCGGAGGTTTCTGGTTCTATCCAATTCCACGATATCATTGACGGGACTACTTTACGAGAAGAATCTGACAAGTTTATCGGACGTAAAGAGAAGGTTGTTATTGAGACCCGTGAGCGTTCATTGACTCCTGCGTTACGGGTCTTTATGGACCATAATCAATATCGGGAATATCCACTGCCTGTTCGTGCTCGGTTGCAGGTCAATGAGGGCGATCAAGTACAGGCTGGGGAGGTTCTTGCCAAAATTCCAAGACAGTCAGCTAGAACTCGTGACATCACCGGTGGTCTGCCTCGTGTGACAGAGCTTTTTGAAGCTCGTATTCCCACCGATGCAGCGGTTGTCACCGAAATTGATGGAATCGTCAGTTTTGGTGGGCGTAAGCGAGGTGCCCAAGAGGTCATTGTTACCAGTCGGGATGGGTTAGATACGAAAACGTATCTCGTTTCTCTCCAGAAACATATCTTGGTCAATGATAGCGATCTTGTTTCTGCTGGAGATGCCCTTTCAGATGGACAAATCTCTCCACGTGATATTCTTCGGATCAAAGGTGCACGTGCCGTGCAGGAGTATCTTGTGAATGAAATTCAGGAGGTCTATCGGTTACAGGGTGTTGCGATCAATGACAAGCACATTGAGGTAATAGTACGTCAGATGATGCAGAAGATTCGCATTACCGATCCTGGTGATACGAAGTTACTTGAAGAGGAAGACATTGCCCGATTCCAGCTTGAAGAACTCAATGACGACCTGTACGACAAGTTTGTCGTCACTGATGCAGGTGAGTCTGGATTACGGATTGGATCTCTTGTAGATCGCCGCCAGTTGCGGGAAGTCAATTCCGAGATGAAGCGTCGAGATTTACGTGAGGTCACCGTGCGTGAGACGAATCCTGCTGTTGGTGAGCCCATTCTTTTGGGCATTACACAGGCAGCCCTTGCGACCGACTCCTTTATCTCTGCCGCTTCGTTCCAAGAAACGACAAAGGTCTTGACCGATGCTGCTATCAATGCAAAGGTAGATCCTTTGTATGGGCTGAAAGAGAATGTGATCGTTGGCCACTTGATTCCAGCTGGTACGGGGCAGCGCAAGTTTCGTGACATTGTTGTCGGTTCTAAGTCTGAGTTGGAGGAGCTTCAAGCAGCCATTGGTGCCGATGTTGAACATGCCATTTCGGGAGATGGTGCACCATCAAGTCGACCTCCGATCCGCAAAATCAAGCCTGCATTGGAACTGAAGATCTAATCTGATTGCTCAAATTAGGAGATTATGGTAGTGTTGATTTTGTAATTATGCAGCTGAGTTGTATATTTGGATTTCTATGTGCCAATCTATGTTGATGCTCATGCCTTCTGACGCTCAGACTTATTGTGATTCCCCTGAAGGAATCATTGAGGTGAAACCTCAGAAAAATGGGGGGGGGTATTTCGATTTGATCTCCCCCCATCTCAACTAAAACTCTGTGAGAGTTTTTCCTCCCTTGTTGCCCTCTGTTTCCCACGCTTTTTCACTCCTCCTAATACACTGAGGAGAATTCATTTATTGACACGCATGCCTCTGATTGGTCAGTGTCAGTTTTCTGGCCAATACAGTGGATACTGTATTGGAACTTCATCGTTTATCTTTGATTATTGATATGAAGTTCCAAGATATCATTAGATATTTCAATCCATTTCGTAGGGATGAAAATTCTGATTCGCAATCAGATAAGTATATTTTTTCGATTGAATTGGAAGCTATCTCCGAAGATCCTGAAGTAGGTGTGGAGGCACTGATTGCTCAAGGAGAAATCAATGGTAGGAAAGATATGCCTCCTAAGGAACATGAAGGATTTGATGTCACCGAATTAAAGGTTGTTAAAGCATATGAACGTCTCATAGATGCCGAAACAAAAGGATATAGGCGTGATCAGATGCACCTTATTTCCAAGTTGAAGTCTTTGAATCCTCGACTTTTTCCTTCCGATAACAATTCAGACCATTCTACTGAAGACGATCATTCAATCTTGGTAAACCAAGCCCGTTCGGACATGGAATCCAAGATTATGAGGAAGAAAAATGTCATAGAAAATAAGAAGATCAGAGCATGTGATGCTGAAAAAGAGTATCAGGCATTCAAGGAGACGAATCAATTGAATCATGATTTAGATCTTCCTCAGGGAAAGTTAGCCAAAACCAGACCTTGGCTATGGCTTGCACTAGTCTTAATCATTGAGAGCGTTATTAATGGTTGGTTTTTTTCTGAGCAATATGGCGGCAGTGGTTTATATGATTTCGTAGCAGAGGCACTTCTGATCAGCATAGTTAATGTATTGATATTAGCATTAATCATAAGGAGTTGCTGGAAATATCTATATCATGTTCAGACGCATCTTAAGGTTTGGAGTGTGATTGGTTTAATTGTTTTTTCGATCACAGCTTTAATTTTTAATTTGGGTGCTGCACATCTAAGAGATGCGATCTCAACTGATTACCCGGACTCGGGTGAGTGTATGTTTCCAGGTTATAATCCTTACAGTCAGGAAGCACTCTGTTTGTTATTGAATGAGAAAGCCAAGTTGGCGGAGTTTGAAGCATATGCATTCTTCTTACTTGGGTTAGGGTTTATTCTTTTTGCTATTTTTAAGTGGAGAAATATTTTCCCAGGCTACCCTGAACATGCAAAGAAACAACGTCTATTCCAAGATGCAAAGAATCAGTTAGAAAAGGAATGCATGTCTTTATGTGCAGATCTTGATACAATTTATATGGATGCTAGAAGAAAATTAACATCCTCATCAACCCTGGAAGATCACCAATCAATTTTGAATCTACTTGACGAAACGGTGGGCAGTGGAGATGATAATTCTAATGTAGAGGAATTTATGCCTTCCATTATAGAGGATTATAAACTAGCATCAAGGCTTCTCCGAAATATTCAGGATAAGCATAAAGACTATCATGGTAACATTGATGAAGTGTCTCATAGTTGTGAACGAGCATTAGAATTTTACAGGACAGCCAACCGTCTTGCCAGAGAAGATGTCTCAAATGTATCGTCAATATGGGATCATAAAACAATTCTCAATTGGGCGATACTTGAAGATCCTGGTGACTTAGGACTGTGTTCTCCAGAACATGCTCAGGCTCTATATGATAAAGAGTTACGATATATTGAAGGTCAGCTTGATCCATCCTATAGAGAGGCACTTGAAAATGTGGACTCTCTATGCAAGTGTATCGAAACAAAACCTCATCAAGGTTCTACATCAGATAAAAATGATTGATAGATACCAGATTACTTTTTCTTCTTCTGTTACGGCAGACTCGTTTCTGTGAGCATTAATCACGTATTCATTGGTACAAGAATGATAGAATTTGATAGAGTCAAGAAAAATCTTGATGATTTAAAAAATCATGGACTTGCCTCTCATCCCCAGTTAGAAACTACGGGTAGAGAGCGTGGAATAAAAAGTCAGCCACTAAAATCACACAAGGGCCTTGACATTGTAGAATTACAAGTTCATAATAAAATGAAAAGTTTACATATAGATACTATGTCGGCTTACAAAGACGCTATAACCCTTGAACGTCAAAAAGTTCACCCTAATCTTATTAAGATTGAGTTGAATTCAGAGGAAAATGCAGATTTGGACTATGATCTTCCCACGGAGACCCCCAAAATTATTTTTTCTGACATTATAGAAAGTCGCCGCTCTACTCTGCTTGAAATGGGAAACAAGGCTTTTGACTCTTTAAACAATCTAACACAGTTCAAAGAGAAGAATGATCTAGGGCGTGAGGCTGAATATCCAGACAATCGAACAAATTATTTTTTGATGATTGGTGGAGTAATATTGGTGGTGGGTATTTTGATGTTTGGTCTCTTATCCTCCCAAGATAGTGATTCCACCTTCATGGGGATTATAGCTACAGTACTATTGGTCTCAGCATTCAATACGGTATCTGGAATCATTTCATCTGAATGTCTTCGTGCATTTTATCATAAAGCAGATGCACTTCGATTAACTTCAAAAACAATTTTCTTCGTATTGGGAATATCAACAATTCTTTTCAATCTTGGAATTGGACATTACAGAGATGCTCTGGATCCAGATTATCCAACAGAGTCAACCTCCGAAACCACGAATGTTGAAACTCCCCAAACGGATATCCTAGATAGCATTACTTCAACTCCGCGTGAAGGAGTAAGCAATGGAATATCAATAGAAACTAATAGCCCCAGCGAACAAGCAATTACCTTGTTGTTTAGAAAATTTTTATTGCTAAATGAACTCCATTCTTACTTTTTAACGATACTCGGAATTATTTTATTAGCGGCAACCATGTGGTTGGCTTGGAAAAGCGATGATGAATATTTTCAATATGGGGAAAAGACTCGGCACCATAACCGGTCAATTACTGAATGGAATGCTGAACATGAAACGATTATCAATAATCTCAAAACTCAATACAACCGTATTCATGAAAACCTGCAGGCATCTCGGATCAATTTTGTTGATATGCGAGAAATGGTCATAACAAACTATGATAACTTTTCAACCCAAGCAAACCAACTGATCATGGAAATCGAAAATGCATGTATAGATTCAATTTGTGTTTACAGAACAGCAAATATTGAAGTTCGCCCCAAATTGACTCCTGCACCTTCCCATTGGGATGAGAATTGGAGACCAGGCTGGGATAAGTTTATCACATCAAGCACAGATTTTTTGTGTTCTCAAGAAGAAGCCTTGATAATTACGCAACAGAGAGACCAAGAAATTAGTAATCAGATTACTGATCTGGAAGAAATTTACCAAAATTATATAGATCAAGTCTCAAGTTTTGGACCCATAACCAAGAAGTCTTAATGAGTATTCAAAGATCAATATTGAGTATCTTCTATATACTCAAATTATCCATTAATCCTTTCATCAATCATGGTGAATGTTTAAGGATTAGTACACATCAATTCTTCTGCAACTATAAATTTCTTCTATTAGTATTCATCTTGATCTGTGGTTCAAGTAGTACCATTCATTCTCAATCTCTGCCTCCTGATTACCCACTAGATGATGAGAATCATGAACAATGTCCACAAATTGAAAGCGGAAACAGAATTCGTGCAGTGATAGTTGTTGACGCTTCTAGCGAGATTCCTGACTATTCAATTCGCATTGCTCAAAGTGAAATCGGTAAAAGAATTTTATCAATTGAGTATTATCATCCTATGGAAGTTATCATTACAAAATTGAAGAATATAGAACCATTGAGTACTGTAGTTCTGGAAGGACCAGTTTTCGAACTTGATCCTGATCGACGCCTGCAGTGTGATCCCGAGAGCAAGTGTAGACGGGAGAAATGTATATCGGGAGACGAGTATCGTGGAGCAGTGGATGATTATATTAGAGGGCAAGACACTTTCACAACAGCATTTGAAGATCATCTTAGCAATCTAATGAAAACTCAGCCAAGCGATGATTCTCCGATACTTCAAACCCTTAAATCAATAGATTATATTGTTGATGATGAGAAAATCGACCAATTGTATATTGTTTCTGACATGCTGGAAAATTCATCTTTAATTGATATGTATGATTCAGAAATACCAGATTTTGAGGGTGCAAAAGATGAGATTCGCCGGGGTTATGGGTTTCCTGAAAAAACCGCAACCACAACTGTTTTTCTACTAAATAGATGTGGAGATGCGGGAGAAATTCAGCAAACAGGTCCATTCATGTCTTTCTGGGACGACTACTTTTCATATATCATGGGTGATCAGCCTATTTGGGAGCATATTCCATCTGGTCCATGTGAATGATTATCAAAGATAGGATGATGATTGAAACTATCACTCTAGTTTGTAAGAGAAAGCGGTATATCTGAGTCATGGAAGATCAAGATTCAAATTTAGAGTTTTCTCGAATTTCTCATTTTCTCGTAAGTCCAAGCTTGATCTGGACGAAGCATACGAACTCACTGAACTCATTGGAAAGTGGCATCATCAAATCTCATTTCACAGTACCAATCTGAGCTGAAGTCATTCAGGGAAGTGATGGAAGAAAGGTTGAAGTCTCAGGACAAAAAGTACAACTGATTGATTGGGGTATTTGGATTCGCAGGATTGGTCATTTCTGTTGCAATTATTTTTTCTGGGAGTAGTTAGATAAACGCAATATATCTCTGCTGAACAGAGTCATTTTGTGGTTTTCATAGCAACACATTGTCAAACCAAGTGTGTTCTTGGTTAAACAAATGTATTGGGATAATGTGGCCGTGTGGGTGCTCTAAAAAGTAAGCCTCTCACCAGACAAAATTTCTAATGAGAATAAACGAAACTGTCCACATCATGTCATTCTCTTTGATTTTATTGAAATGTAGTAGCCACCACTTCCATATATAAAGGTGGAAGATTTAATTACAACCATCTACATTTACCCAAAATTGAATCTTAAATCAAGTTTTCATAGACTTTTGCACAGCCTCCGCTGTTTAGAAGAAATGTCGACATGAAGTACCAGTCACACATTGTTAGAATTACGGGGTGGTTTGGCTGAAGGCTTTTCATTAAGTATTTCAACAATCAGGTTAATGGACTGTAAGTTGGGTTCTATCTCACACGATGGATGTGATGTACAGGATCCAAATTTGAATTCGGAAATCAATACTTTGCCATAGCTGCTTTTATCAAGCTTCCATGGGAGTGGTTTCCATCATGGATTAAGATGATAAAGAGGCACTTCCGTAAAAACATGATATTCACTACTTGGAACAAAAAATCAAATTCTTTCAGTAGTGGTGGATTTGTGCACTTTGAGAGTGAGGATCTCGGTACCATGATAACGCTCATGGCGCACCGATGCCGTCAGATGTTTTAACATACGAATGGAGAAATTTCTTTCCACATCTGGCGTTGAAATGTCCGACCCCATAAGAGCAATCCGATCCTCTAAATTTTCTTTAGTATCGCCTGCAAAAAATTCTAAAGTTGCGAAGGATGGTTCGTCTGAGATGATCAGTTCAAGAACTCCGTCTCCTTTATTTTCTTCGGTCTGTTTACATAGGATCAGTAATGCCTCTTCTAAAGCACCTTCTACGCGAAGGGTAAAATCTCTGCTCCATGAATGTTGTTTTGAAAATTTCTCAGTAGAGGATTGAAGTTCATCAAGGGCTGAAATATTGAGCTGTGTATGGAAACGTTTCCGTCTACGTAGGGTGAATTCCGATAAGATGGTCAGAAGAATGGCAACGAGTCCACCACTGACCATTCCATTTTCAAAGGTTCCAGCTGCAAAGTTATCAAAAAATTCTGGAAAAATGACACCGTTCTGAAGCCCGACGCCTATCCAGAACGAAATTCCACAGATGAGGCCATTGCGATAGTTAATTCCATCTTGAACAACAATTTTCATTCCCAACACGAAGAGCATTGCAATCAATACAGTCAGAAATGCCCCAACGACGGGATCAGGGATCGCCAAAATAATGGATAGGAATTTAGGATTCACCGACATCACAAGCAAGATGATTCCGATGGCAACACCGCAAGCTCTGGATGCTACACCCGTGAGTTCAACTACGGATACTGCAGTGGAATAGGTTGTATTTGGAATCGTCCCGCCAACTCCTGATAGAAAATTGCCAATCCCGTCTGCTGACAATGCACCTTGAACAGTACGGAAATCAGGTGCACGAGGAGTTCTCCAAGATACTTTCTGAATAGCAATTGAGTCGCCAACGGTTTCAATTGCACCTATAATGGTCACAAAGATAAAGGCTGGTAAAAATGCCCAAAAGGTAGGTCCAAATGTTAGATCTAATCCTGGCCATCCACCACTTGGGAATCCAAACCATTGCGATTCTTGGACCATCTCAATATTGTATAATCCAAAAAATGCTGAAACGATGGCTCCAATGACTACTCCAATCATTGGAGACCATAAGCGAAGGAAACCCCGTGCTTTGATCGCTAGGAGAACTGTCACCAACAGGGTAACGCCAGCACTCGTGGCAACTCCAGAAATAGTGGCATTTTCTGGTACTTGTGCCATCATATCAAATAAAATAGGCATTACGGTTACTGCAATCAGCATGATGACGGTGCCCGTGACGGCTGGAGTTAGAATGCGTCTGAATTTAGACAGCTTTCTTGCAAAGGTAATCTGAACTAATGAAGAAATGATGACCAAGGTGGACATGAGTGCAGGTCCACCATCCAACATTGCACTGATACAAACACCGATAAATGCCCCAGATGTACCCATAATTAAAACATAGCCAGCCCCAATTCTATATTTGCCCAAGGCCTGAAGAATTGTGGAGGCACCACTAATGATCACTGCAGCAAAAACAGCCCATGCAAGGTACTCTGCACTTCCTCCGCCTGCACGAATGACGATAGCAGGCGTTAACACGATTCCTCCGATATTGAGTATAACCAACTGGAAACCAAGACCAATGGTCAAGGACAACGGCGGGCTCTCATGAGGTTCGTATAAAATTTCAACGTTGGATGAAGCATCTGTTGGATTCATGATGAATTGCTTGATTTAGCCAAGATAGTGATCATTCAGGATTGTGAACGGTCAAGATTTCCATTGTAACTCTACAAAAACTTTTATGTCTCAACATTTTGTTGGATGATCTTAGAAGAGATCTATACATATCCCGTTAAATCAACCCATCGCGTCACTCACCTATACTCTCAAGTGCATCCCTGGGGGCTGGAGGGAGATCGCCGTTGGATGATGATTGATGAGAATGACAGGTTTATTACTCAGCGTGAAATTCCGAGATTATCACTCATTCAGGCTGTTCCACAGTTATCTGGGCAGCTCGTATTGACGGCACCCGGCCAGACAGCAATACTAACGGAAATTCCTTATAGGACTGCTATGACGGTTTCAGTCACGATTTGGGATGATACCGTAATTGCACGGGTTGCAGATGATCCTATCAACTCATGGCTGAGTCATGTTTTAGGACATACCCTACGTCTTGTATATATGCATGATTCAAATTCAAGAAGAATCACATCATCGGATTGTCAGCTGGGAGCTAGTGTTTCCTTTGCGGATGGGTTTCCTTTGCTATGCACTACAACAGCATCCTTAGAAGAGTTGAATAATAGACTGGATGTACCGCTTCCAATGGGGCGTTTTAGACCGAATGTGGTCGTAAGCGGGAACCATCCGTTTGCAGAAGATGACTGGAAGCGAATTCAAATCGGAGAAGTCATTTTTCAAGTGATCAAGCCTTGCAAACGATGCCTGATCACCACTGTTGATCAGGACACGGCATCCCAAGGTAAAGAGCCTTTGCGGACCCTCAACCAATTTAGAAAAATAAATACCAATGTGTATTTTGGGATCAACATGATCCCTGAAAATACAGGTAGGATTGAGCGGGGCAATATGGTGGAGGTTCTGCAGTAAAGATCTGTTTAATGGGAGATGATCTTTAATACTATTGGTGAACAAACCGAATCCATGATAGGTATACTTGACGTTTTTTGTTAAAGGTTGACTTGCAGAAAATTACATCGCATTGATTGGTGTCTCTAACAGCCTTGATCAACGAATTGAGACACACCCAATCCATTGAATGACACATGGAATGAAATTCCATATTATACATTGATACCTTCACTACCACTTTAACAACAAGTTTGTATCTGGTGCTTACGGTATCCAATCATTGGATAACATGAGCCCGCATGTGCTTGTACTGAATCATGATTACAGTGCACTTACAGTGTGTACGGTGCGCCGAGCAATTGTCCTTGTTCATTTGAATAAAGCGGATCTGGTGGAGTCTGTTCCAGATTTTTATCTACGTTCCCCTTCCATCAAACTTCCGTATCCAAGTATTGTAAGGCTTCGAGGGTATGTCCGCGTCCCATACAGAAACATCATGCTATCTCGAAAAAATGTTCTTAGAAGAGATGGACATCGTTGTCAATACTGCGGCAAAAGGGAATCGTTAACGGTTGATCATGTACTGCCAAAGTCAAGAGGCGGGAAAGACCACTGGACGAATCTTGTGGCAGCTTGTATTTCATGTAACAACCGTAAAGGTGATCGCACTCCAGAAGAAGCGAATATGAAGCTGCTGCGAAAACCCTTTCGGCCCAGCCATGTCATGTTTATTCGTGATTATGTTGGATCGGTGGAAGAGACATGGAAACCATATCTATTTTTAACCTGAGTATTTCATTAGATGGTTCGTACTATTGCACGAATTTTTTGGATCATTCCCGTAGTATTAACGGGGCTTTCCGTGAATCAAGGGATGGTTGCTACACAGTTACGCAGTACATGGAATGATGGAATATCTGCGATTGCAAAAGTAGAGGATTTTGATACCACCAATCGTGCAGATGTGACTTACGGATATATTCACCTGCGGGTGATTCTTCCAGACGGGAAAACGATTGAGCATAAACGGATGTCCCTCCCTCAATCATTATGGTTTCGGGTAAAGGGGCAGGATTCTCTGAAAGTGTATGTCCAGCCGGGTGCACCTCAAGAAGTTGTTATAGACCAACTGATGCCCGCTCACTGGCTTATAGCAGCATCACAAATGGGGATCAGTTTGATAGGAGCCCTATTATCAGCCGTCCTCGCTTTTTTTTGGAATCGTTCCTTCAGCAACGAAGACAGTTGATTACCTGATGATTGGACCCGATGGCGTTCTGGGCTCATCGGGATATAATTCACCGACCCACTCGTTGTATCCATTAAATAATTGGGTACGAATACGATTTTCAACTCCTTCACTGAGTAGCAATCGTTCGGATGCCTGACTCCATCGAGGATGTGGAATATTCGGATTCACATTAGAGAGAAAGCCGTATTCGCGGGGTTGCAGCTTATTCCAGAAAGTATCTGGCTGTTTGCGGGTGAATTCTATATGTGTAATCGCTTTGGGTCCTTTATAGCCATATTTCCAGGGGAGGACTAACCGTAGAGGGGAGCCATTCTGCTTGGGTAGGGGCTCTCCATACATGCCAACTGCAACAAAGGCAAGTTCATTCATGGCTTCGTCCATTCTCAAGGCTTCAAAATAAGGCCAAGGGTACCAAGTCGCTTTCTTCTGACCTGGCAATTCATCAGGGCGTGAAACGCATGTGAATTGAACATGAGTGGCCGATGAGTTAGGGTTGCATTTCTTGATGAGGCTTGCAAGGGGAAAGCCTGTCCAAGGAACCGTCATGGACCATGCCTCAACACATCGGAATCGATAGATCCGTTCTTCAAGAGGCATGGACTTGATCAACTCAGTTAAATCCCAAGTTTGTTTTTGATCAACTTGCCCGCGAACATCCAAGGTCCATGGAAACGGTTTGTAATCGTCCACCAGAGGCCATACCAGTTTTAAGTTTCCCTGATTAATGAATTCATAAAAATTATTATAGGAAGACGCGAGCAGGCGTTCCGTTAAATCGCGCTCAGGAACCTGATAGATTTCATTTCTTGCGGCGGGGTAGCCATCCCTTGGAGCATTTTCGGGGATCTTATCCAACGGACCACCGATCGTATTCTGGCTATTGGCCGTACATCCTCCCAGAGTAGCAAGCCCAATGGCTCCCAATCCAAGGGACTTAACAAACTTACGACGGTTCGTATAAGCAGATTGGGAGGTACATACACTTTCTTTAAGTGCCCAACTCGGTGATAAAATAACATTTGCCATGTTTCAAGAGTTTAATGAACAACAATCAACCAAAACTTGGTAAAGATACATGAAAGATCCGAAAGCATTTAACTTTGACGGAGATTATGGTGAAGAGTACAAGGAACTTGCCAGCCGAGTGATTCCTGGGTATGATGAACTTTTCATTGCCACATTATCGCTCTTACAGGAACGGCTAGACAAAGGGGCCAAGATACTGATCGTAGGCTGTGGTACTGGTAAGGAACTTGAAGTGTTCGCTTCAGCAGAAGATCAATGGACATTTGATTGTGTAGATCTCGGTGGTCGCCGTATCATTAAAAAAAAAAAAGTAGCGGGAAAAATGGAGATTTCCTCCCGTGTTCAATTGCATCATTGTTACACGCATGAGCTTGATCCAGACATTCAGTTTGATGCAGCTACGATCATCAATGTCATGCATTTTCTACCGGATGACGGATCCAAAGATGCTCTTATGCAGAGCGTGACTGAGCGTGTAAAGCCCGATGGGACGGTCGTATTATTTGACTTGCATGGGGATCAGTCGGATCCCTATTTCAACTTATTTTATGGTGCATGGAAACGTTTTATGGATCATAGGGGGTATACAGGCAAGAAGAAAGAGCGGCTTCTGAGTCGATTGGATCGTGGAATTGCTTATGCAAGTTCAGATAGAATTCTGCAGATTTGTCAGGATTCAGGGCTACATCTCATTCGATCTTATTGGAGTGGGCTCCTTTACACCGCATGGCTTTTTGAGCGTCATGGACAAAAGCATCTAAAATCTTCTATGGTAAAAATGATATGACACCGCACCGATTAAATTATGTGGGCGTGTCATAGGAATTCAATATCTGTTGCTGGGTAAGGATCAGTTTTTCATCAATCTGCCTCACTTCGGAAGGATTTGGGGTCTACATGTTTTGAATCTAATCAGGCTTATTATTCAGATCAAGAAATTGGGTTTTGATATCCAAGTACTCTTAGAAGGCGAAACTCTTTGGATATACTAACCGTCTATATTTATTAATTGCTCAAATCGAATCCCTTTTGGAGGGGGAGCACTTATACGAAGCATGTTGCTGGCATGGTCATGTACACCGGGCTTTGTTAGGATATTGGAAGATCTTTTAGCCACTCCAATATTTTTCACACTAATATATCGCTCTTGATAATTCGTAGGATCAAGAAACTCGGGTTCATGTAAAAACGTTTTACCAACCTCACGACAATAATGGATAAAACACTTGGATCCTTCCAGTTGCTGTATAATCTGTTTAGGCTTACCGTTACTCCCAAGTTTGAGTTCAATATAGATGATCCACTTTTGATCTAAGTCATTAGAAATTACAACATAATCTGCCATTTTACATTCGCCATTATTGCATCTAAATATCTTTTTTGTAAATGGAAACCGATCAGTTTTTATTGCAATTGTCTCTTCGGGTAAGTTGACTATTTTTATGTGATAGCTAGATGATCTTCCATAATCATTAAGTACGAGAAAGTATTTGTCGTAGTTGTTTTTACTTACAGGCACCAGAACATTTTTAATGATCAATCTTTTGAGAATATTAATGTCTGAGCTCATGATCAATCTCCCCACACAATGGCCTCTTGAATCTCATTCATTTTATTGATTACAACATCAAAGCTACGAGCATCAATTCCATAGTCATCACTCACTTCCACCTCCACGAGTGATGGATGCATAGTTCTCTTTTTGCTAGTGCTCTTCGTTTTGAGTAAAGATTTTTCGGCGATATATACCTTTACCTTCTCTGCGTCAACTAACTCTTCATTTTCAAAGCCTTCTCTGCTGGAAATTTGCTTGAGATGTGGTTTATCTTGATTGAGCATGATCAGTGTATTGAGTTCCTTAATGATATAATCACTATGGGTCGTGATGAATACACGAATTCCAAGTTTTATAAGGCGAGCAAAAAGTCGTGCTACTTTACGTTGATTTTCGGGATGCAAATTTAGTTCTGGTTCATCCACCATGAGCAAATCGCCAGGCTGAGCGATATGGCGGAGATAAGAACCAATATCCAGCATGGATCTTACAGCACTAGAACTCTCTCCTATGGTTAGTTTAAGGTTTTTCTTTGAAGGCTTAAAATAGACCGAATTATTACTTCCTGTAATATACTCACCACCGACAATGTCACGGAATAGATTCAGAATATGTGGATACTTCGTAGCAATAAAGCTATCTTGTTTAGTAATATCTATCACTCTTCTAGTGAAATCTACATTGGACCTGACGGGCCAAGCATAATCATTATAAGACCTAAAGAGTAACTCCAAGGGATCAATACCCTTGCTACTTCTAGCCATTTCTTCAAGTAATCGGTTTCTGGCAAAGTCAAGCTCTTTACTGAAGATTGCTACACCCGTGCGCTCTGCACTGGCAATAAATGGCCTCGGTAAGTATCGCTTAAAGAGTATTTCGTTAAGAACATCAATGATCGCATCTTTGATCATCCTCCTTGGCAAGTCAAAATTGCCATGATCAGCAGAAAGTGAAATGTCAAGTGTACCGATCCCTTCAGGCTTACTAAATGAAAGAAGTTCACTTTTTTTAGAGTGCAATTTTCGCTCAAAAGGGGGATGCAGGATAGAGGCAATATCTTGATCCAAATCCAAATGAAACTTAGCATGGGAGAAGTATTTGGAATCAGATGCAAAAATTCTGGGTAGTTCCTTAGTATATCTCTGGCAACCTTTGGCAAGGATATTTTTTGCCTTTTGAACATGTTGGGCAATATCTATTCGTCCTACGCCGTTATCAATAATCTCATCAATTTCTTTACCAGAAACATCTGCTTTTAGAAAGCCTCGCCAGTTTTCCAAAAAACCGTAAAGAGCATAAGTAGCATATGTTTTACCAGTATTGTTGAGCCCACAAATCACAGTTAGATGACCCAACTCAAACATGGCCTCCTTCAAAATCCCTAAATTTTGAACGGTTATCTTCATAAATTACAAATACTAATGCAAAAAAATTTAACCTTACAGACTTAATGTGAAGATCATTTTTTTCACGGCATAAGACCGAAAGGAGTGAATTTACTGCGTTAACGATGAAGATTCAATTTAGTTCACTCTTCTCCCAATGGAGAGAATCATCAATCTGTCGAACTGGATTGGTGTAGAATAGATTAAATGAGAGTTGTATAAAATTCTCAGATAAAAGAAGTAATTGCCTCAGTTTTCAGTAAATTCGTTCAATCTCATGTAAGATTCTAATCTACAACGATGGCTGTTGAGTTGCATTTGCAGTCGATACACTGATGCTGTGAGAAGCGATCACCGTACGGAATGGAGGTTACAAATCGTTTCATCCCTACTGGGCTCACTCTCGTACAAGATGAAAGGGCACTCTTAATTCACAAAAAAGTTCAAACAGTACTGAATCATCATTCATCCATTCGTACTTTATGCGTATCTGGTGGCGTTTTATTCTTTCATTTATTGTAACGATCATTGGATGCATACTTACAAGTATAGGTGTCTGGTTTCAACCTAAAAATGAGCGATTACCCTACAGAATGATGCGGCAGGGAGTCGCTGCCCGCAATGTATGCCGTATCTGCAACATTCATGTAAGTGCGAGCAGAAATGTAAAATTGTCTCCCTATACACTCAGAGTCAGTAATCACTTGACGGTTTTTGATCCAATTATATTATCCTCTCAAATGGATGCTAGCTTTGCCGGGAAGGCTGAAATCGCTCGTTGGCCCCTCATTGGTTGGATTTCCCAAACCTACGCCATGATTTTAGTGAATCGCCGCAGGAAAGGGGAAGCCAAAACCTTTGCATCCCAAGTTAGACAGCGTCTTGTTCAGGCTACATCTGTTGTGGTGTTTCCAGAAGGGACAATTAGTGATGGAATCACGCTCTTGCCATTTAAGACGGGAGCATTTGAAAGTTTAATTGATTTCGATCAGGGAAAGTTACAGCCCATCTTTATTAGTGTTACAGGAGTGAATGGAAAAAATGTTGGTGGTCAAGAGGGAAGAACATTTCTAACACTTGGCACAGATGGCAAGCTGCACCATTCATTTATCCGCCAAGTCATTCATATAGCAGGGTTCCGACGGTTAGACATTCAATTATGCATAGGTCCAGATATCAACATATCCAATATGAATCGCAGGGAAATTGCAAATGTTGCGAGAGAGGCAATTCTTTCACTTTCTGAACAAGTGGATGCCTAAATCGTAGTTACGTTGATGTCTGTTATTCGTTCACTTCAAAGCGTTTCATGGGGTTCACGCCCAGCGTTGCTTTCCGTCATTGGGGTATGCCTCCTCACCATTGGAGTCCTGACGGGTGTCATCGCGATGATGGTGGTCAATTTTGATCAAAGAGCGATGCCGCTTGCCGAAATCCGCCTCGTAGAACGATCGGACTCCGTTGGGCAGAACCCTGCTATATCTTCATCATCGTATAGTCTCAGTACGGCATTTCGTAATGTAGCCAACAGTGCAGTCCCATCAGTGGTCTCTGTAAGCAGTGAGTCGGGCTGGCATACACATCTATGGTCTTCCTTTGACTCGGATGAGATGGTTGAGAATGAGGGGAGTGGGGTTGTCATCACCCCCCAAGGGCATATTGTTACCAACTATCATCTGGTAGAAGATTCCCGCAAGTTACAGGTTTTGTTTGCCGACAAGAGAGAATTTGAAGCCTATACCGTCGGAGTGGATCGTGCAACAGATCTGGCTGTGATCCAAGTGGTCTTGAATTCAGAGGAAACTGTCCCCGCCATGACGCTTGGCGATTCAGAGACGTTACAATTAGGGGATTGGGTGCTTGCGATCGGTAATCCACTGCAACTCAATTCTACTGTGACTGCAGGGATTGTGAGTGCAATGGGGAGATCAATGAATATTATTGATTCCGATTTTGGTGTAGAGGATTTTATCCAGACCGATGCTGCGATCAATCCTGGAAACTCTGGCGGTGCGCTGGTGAATCTTCATGGAGAGCTGATTGGAATCAATACAGCCATTGTGACCAACAGTGGATTTTATGAAGGATACGGTTTTGCCATTCCTGTGAACCTTGCTATTCGGGTTGTCACGGATTTGATTGAATTTGGAGAATTCCGCCGTGCATTTATGGGAGTGATGCCCACCAATGTAGATGCAGAGTTTGCAAGTGCACTTGGCATGAACTCGGTTCAGGGTGTATTCTTGGATCAGGTCTTTGAAGGGGGAGCCGCAGATAATGCTGGACTTCGCCCTGGCGATGTGATCCTTGAGATTGATGGTCATGCAATTGATCAACCGAACCAGCTCCTGAGTGCCATCTTACAGAAACGCCCCTATTCTGAAGCCCAAGTATCCTACTGGAGGAGTGGAAAGATTGACACTCTCAATCTGATGCTCCTTGGACAGGATCATCCACAGGTAGCTTCATGGCTCCTCGAAATGGGGTATCGACCAACCCGTGAGATCATGCAGGCCCAGTATTTAGATCAATGGGGAGTGGTCTTAAGAGATAAGTTTGAAGAAGATGAGACCGTCTACGGAGAATTGGAAGGTGTCATTATTCAGAGAGTGACTCGCCAGCCCTCCATTGAATACCTTGAAGAGGGTGTATTATTAGAGCATATTAATGGACAGAAAATTAATTCGGTCAGGGATGCACTCAAAGAATTACAAAATATTCAAGAGGTTGCAAGGTTTTCGATACGGGATCAATGGAATGTGAATCGCATGGTGATCGTGCATAGTTTGGATCAGTGATATAGACAGAGATGTTACGTTATCTTACGGCTGGTGAGTCCCATGGAGAGGCACTGATCGGGATAGTTGAGGGGATGCCTGCCGGAGTTCCGCTCACTGCAGAGATCATTAATCACCAGCTTGCCCGTCGATGGCTTGGGTTTGGTCGTGGTGGCCGAGCAAAATTTGAACAGGATCTCATTCATATCTACTCTGGTGTTCGTTTTTCAAAGACGATCGCTAGTCCGATTTCGATGCGACTGGATAATGCAGCATTTAAAAAGGACAAAAGTGGATGGCCAGATGTAATGGCTGTGGATGGTGATGGCGAAGGTGTTGCCCCGATAACCTTACCACGTCCCGGTCATGCAGATTTGGAAGGTGTGCGGAAATATGGGTTCAACGATATTCGGCCCGTCATTGACCGTGCAAGTGCTCGAGAGACAGCCATCAGGGTTGCATGTTGTACGCTTGGCCGTCAATTACTCAAGCAGTTTGGCATTGAAGTGGGTAGCCATGTTCTGCGTATTGGTGAGGTGGGATGGAAAAGTGAAGTGGAATATATTCAGCAGAGAGATGAAATTCTCCTGAAGGGGGCAGAGTCCATCAGTCGGCAAGCGGACCAGAGTCAGGTTCGCATGATGGATACTCAACTGAGTCAAGCGAGCGTGGAGCATATTACGGATGTGAAACGATCAGGTGATTCATTAGGTGGTATCTATGAAGTGATCGTAACGGGAGCTCCTCCAGGATTGGGATCGTATGTGCACTGGGACCGAAGACTCAGTGGGCAGCTTGCACAAGCCATCCTTTCCATTCAAGCCCAGAAGGGAGTGGAGATTGGCTCTGGGATCGCCAATGCCTCAAGGCCAGGCTCCACCGTCCATGATGAGATCTATCTGGATGCCGCGAAGCAGTATCAACGTCGTACCAATCATGCAGGAGGTTTAGAAGGAGGAATGACCAATGGGATGCCCGTAATTGTACGTGGTTATATGAAGCCAATCCCCACCTTGATCAAACCACTTGAAACGGTAGATTTGGAATCGGGGAAGCCCCAGCCCACCCGATATGAGCGAAGTGATGTTACCAGTGTACCAGCGGCTTCCACGGTTGCCGAAGCAACGGTGGCATGGGTGATTGCCAATGCACTGTTGGATAAGTACGGAGCCGATAGCCTTGATGAAATGCTTGAACATTATCCTTATCGCCCTTGAATCAATCGATCATCCATGTCTGACTCAAAAGGTCGCACAGCACCATATGATCCAAAGGTAACCGAGTCTCGCTGGTACGAGTACTGGGAATCCAATGGTTTCTTTTCTGCTGATCGCTCGACAGGTCGTGCTCCCCATACCATCATGATGCCGCCCCCGAATGTGACGGGTGCACTTCATATGGGACATGCACTTCAGGATACCATTCAGGATGCACTTACGCGCATGCGTCGCATGCAGGGAAGAGAAGCACTGTGGATGCCGGGTAAAGATCATGCAGGAATTGCAACACAGAACGTTGTGGAGCGAGAACTGAAAAAGACCGAACAAAAGACACGCTTTGACTTAGGGCGTAAGAATTTTGTTGAAAAAATCTGGGAGTGGGTGGACGAGTACGGAGATCGTATTCTACAACAAAAACGACGACTGGGGGATTCATGTGACTGGCTTCGAGAGCGTTTTACCATGGATGAGGGGTATGTGAAGGCCGTCCAGACCGTCTTTGTCCAGTTGTACGAGGCAGGACTCATCTATCGTGGTCACTACTTGGTCAATTGGTGTCCAGTTGATCAAACCGCCTTGTCCGATGAAGAAGTGGACAATGTGGAGCGAGATGGATTTTTATGGTACATTCGCTATCCCATGGTAGAGGGATCTGGAAATATTATTGTGGCAACGACTCGTCCAGAGACCATGCTTGGAGACGTAGCTGTTGCCGTCAACCCAAACGACGAAAGGTATACCCATCGGGTCAGTCAATTCGTTCATCTGCCGCTCTCGGATCGGCAGATTCCGGTGATTGCAGATCATTATGTACAACAGGAATTTGGAACGGGTGTTTTGAAGATCACCCCTGGACATGACAAGAATGATTTTGAGGTAGGGCAGCGTCATGGACTTGAAGCGGTCAGTGTGATTGCTGAGGATGGAACACTTACGCATCACTGTGGCAAGTATCAAGGGATCGATCGTTTTGAAGCACGTGAGTTGATTGTTCAGGATTTGGAGGCGGGAGGCTTCATTGAGAAAATCGTTCCTTACAAGAGCACCGTTCCTATTTCTCAACGCTCCAAGGCGATCGTTGAGCCGCTACTATCTCGTCAGTGGTTTGTGAGTATGAAGCCATTGGCAGAGCCAGCCATCGCGGCCGTCAGAGATGGAACGGTCAAATTCTATCCGAAGCGTTGGGAGAACGAGTATTTTCGGTGGTTGGACGAGATCCGTGATTGGTGCATCAGCCGTCAGTTATGGTGGGGGCATCGGATCCCTGTATGGTATTATACCGATGAAAATGGGGACATTGTCGAAACTCGTGAATTTGTCGTTTCCATTGAGCAGCCCGAGCCGGGCATGGTGCAGGACGAGGATGTCCTTGACACATGGTTCTCTTCGTGGCTCTTTCCATTTGCAACCCTTGGCTGGCCCAATGAGGATTCAAATACACAGGCTGATTTAAAGTATTTCCACCCGTCAGATGTACTTGTTTCGGGTTATGACATCCTGTTTTTTTGGATTGCTCGTATGATCATGGCATCGCTTTATTTAACGGGGAAGGTCCCTTACAGGGATATCTTTATCACGGGAATGATCAAAGACAAAGATGGGAGATGGATGTCCAAGAGTTTAGGCAATGGGATTGACCCACTTGAATTGATTGAGCAGTACGGTGCAGATGCCGTACGGTTTTACCTCACGATTCTTTGTGCCCAAGGGCAGGACATCCGTTTGGATCCGACTGGTTTTCAGATGGGACGCAACTTTGCCAACAAGATCTGGAATGCTTTTCACGTGTTTGGTCGGTTCATTGAGTCGGGTAATGACTATCATAGAACCCGCCCTTTGGATGAGTTAGAATTAGTGGAGCGTTGGATGCTGACACGTCTGTCCGAGTGTATTGAATCGGTGGAGGAAGCCCTGACGCGGTATCGGCTCAATGAGGCAGCGAATCTGTTATACACGACCTTTCGAAGTGATTTTTGCGACTGGTATCTAGAGTTGGTCAAGCCTGCATCGGGTTCAGACATGTCCGATCATACTATTGCACTCTCGATCGAAATCTATGAGCAATTGATCCAACTTTTGCATCCATTTATGCCATTTATCACTGAAGACTTGTGGCATCGGCTCCGATCGCGTGCAGAGAGAGAGGCATGCATGGTATCGAAATGGCCCGTAGCAACCCAAGAGAGGGATGCCATGGGTTCAAAACAATTTGAATTCATTCAGGAAGTGATTACAGCAATCAGGAATCTACGAAGTAGATATGGAGTTGCTCCAGGAAAGCCTGTCAAGGTGATTATTCGCCTCTCAGATGATCAGTATCAGATGACCGAAGTGCTGTTGACACATGAGAAGTATTTTCGTCGTCTTGCACGGGTAGAGTCGTTACGGGCAGGGGTAGATCTTGCGAAGCCGCCACAGAGTACCGTTGCAGTTGTTGGATCTGCTGCGGTTTATGTACAGGGCATGGTGGATCCCAGAGAGGAGATTCACAGATTGAGCAAGGAATTAACTCAAAGGGAAGCATTTCTTCATCGGATACAGAAAAAGCTTCAGAACGAAAAATTTGTCAAAAATGCACCGTCTCATGTGGTGGAACATGAACGAAAGAAGGAGTCGGATGCTCAGGCAGAAATTGATCAGTTGCGTGCCAGTTTGGCCTACTGGGAAGAAACGTGACCTACATTCTTGGAATCAGTTGTTGGTATCACGATGCAGCAGCATGTTTATTGAAAGACGGTGAGATTGTCGCTGCTGCTCAGGAAGAGCGTTTTACTCGCATCAAACATGATGCTTCCTTGCCTGTTAATGCCATCGCATGGTGTCTGCAACATGCAGGGATCACTGCGGCGGATCTTACTTCGATTGCCTATTATGACAAACCATTTCTTACATTTGAGCGGCTTCTTGAAACTTATGTAGCGACCATACCACGCGGGATTCGATCATTTTTGATGGCGATGCCGGTGTGGCTCAAACGGAATCTCTGGATTCCAGAGATTCTCCGTAAAGAGATTGGATTTGATGGTCAGTTATTGTTCTGTGAACATCATGAAAGTCACGCCGCAAGTGCTTTTTTTCCATCTCCATTTGAATCAGCAGCCATTGTAACCACCGATGGAGTAGGGGAGTGGGCAACCACCTCTATTGGAATTGGATCAGGGGCACATATTAGCCTTCATAAGGAGATTCATTTTCCTCATTCACTGGGCTTGTTGTACAGCACATTTACTGGATATTGCGGATTTCGCGTTAATTCGGGGGAATATAAACTCATGGGGCTTGCCCCGTATGGAGAGCCAGTCTATGTGCAGACCATTCGGGATGAATTGATTGACTTAAACGAGGATGGCTCGTATCGATGTAATCTCAAGTACTTTGCCTATCCATGGGGGTTGCGGATGCATTCAAATGCTTTTGAGCAACTTTTTGGAGGCCCTGCCCGAATTCAAGAATCTCCGATTACACAAAAAGAGATGGATCTTGCCCGATCGATTCAGGTGGTCATTGAAGAGGCTGTACTACGCATAGCACGGCATGCCATGAGTAGTACAGGTGAGCAAAATCTCTGTATGGCTGGCGGGGTGGCTTTGAATTGTGTCGCGAACGCAAAGCTTCTGAATGCGGGGATATGTGATCGACTGTGGGTTCAGCCGGCTGCAGGGGATGCTGGAGGCTCATTGGGGGCCGCCCTTATGGCATGGCATCACTATGGTGGATTTCCCCGCCAGATTCAGAGTTCTGATTCCATGAAGGGAGCCAGACTTGGCCCTTCCTTTGATCAGGATGCGATTCGTAATACACTGGAGGAGGCATCCCTGTCCTTTGAAGAACTTGATGATCAGACCTTATGTAGACGCGTTGCCCAGTTACTGAACGATCAAAAGGTGATTGGTTGGTTTCAGGGTCCGATGGAATTTGGTCCGAGAGCCTTGGGAAATCGAAGTATCTTGGCAGATCCAAGGTATCTTTGCATGCAGAAACATGTGAATCAATCCATTAAATTCCGTGAAAGTTTCCGTCCATTTGCTCCAGCCGTCATGGAAGACAGGGTTGGTCAGTGGTTTGAACTCACGACCGATAGTCCCTATATGCTTCTAACGGCTCAGGTCAAGGATGCAGGGGTCAGTGGAGAAGGATTAGACAAGCAGAAGCATATCACTTCTCCTATTGCGGCCGTAACGCATGTGGATGGTTCTGCTAGAGTTCAGACGGTCAACCAACGAGATCATCCACTCTTTTATCAGCTCCTAAAAGAATTTGAAACCCTCACTGGATGTCCAGTGCTCATCAACACCAGTTTTAACGTACGGGGTGAACCGATTGTATGTTCTCCAATTGATGCCGTGAACTGCTTCGAGAATACGCAAATGGATGCATTAGTGATGGGATCCTTTTTGGTCATCAATGATTCGGGAAAGATTTAATTGCACCAATGAAGAAATCGAGTCATAAGGTTCGGGATTTCCTCATTCATTAACGATCATGGCATTGAGAATTATATCCAAAAGAAATAAGTCATTTAGCTACTGATAGATCCATTTTACGGCTCATAGGAGTCCCTAACGAGAACGATCCTCCACATGCAGATGCCCCACATCCAGAGGCTGTAATACATTCGCAAATGCCTTGAGGTCTGCGTGATTCGCTAGGCCACAAGCCATACACGTAAACTTACTTTGAGTCTTGTGATTGTCTTTGCTCGTATATCCACACTTGTTTCCCGCCCCTGACCTTTCGACTCTATGACTACACTGCAAAGAGTAGTATTTGAACTAAAATAAAGTTCAAAGTAAGATTTCTTGCATATGTTTAATTGATCCTCAGATTTTCTAATGAGTATCTATTCAGAAAAGACATCTGCTCCTATCCAGAAGAGTAAAAATATTGCCAGTGTTGCTACCTCCAAGCATCCTGAAGATGTTTCACTGGATCTTTTCAATCCACTGAAGGTCGACAAATCTAGTCAAGAGAGTTCTGGTGTTCTAATTTTACAAGAGCTGGGAAATTCAACAGAATCGAAAATTGTCATTAATAGTGTGCCATTTGATTCGGATAGTGATCTCGTGCGTAGAGAATGCGTTGTGTTGAATGCTCTTAGATCGGAATGTGGTAATTATCTTACGATTGAGTCAGAAGATTTGGAAATGTCTATTACAGAAGAATCTCTGGAGGAACTCAAAGATGCATTTGAGGCAGTCCTAGTGATTTCATGGGAACTCTATATATTGGGAGACACCCAGAAAATGACACAAGGTGCGTTACAACTCAGAAAACATCTCGTGGATACTTACCGACTTATTTAACAATGGCTTTATCAAAGCGAAAGGTAGTATCTTCCTTGCTGAGAAAGGGATTCTTGCAAAGGAAAAAAGGCCATCATATTGTATTAGTCTACCAAAATATAAATGGAGATTTATCCAAGATACGAACTCGTTTAAGTCACGGCAGTCATCCCGAAGATTTGAGCGACTATCTGGTTCTAAACATGGCAAAACAGGTAAACCTTCACAGAAAACAATTTGAGCAATTCGTTTGATGTGTTATGAGTCATAACGAAATATGAGGAGATCGTCAACAAGAAAAGTTAAGAGAGCTTGTGCCACACAATATTATCATGGTTATATTTCAATCGCATGAATCATATAGGCTACAAATTCAATCTATTGTGAGGTCTAATGAAAACCTACCTGCAATTCAAAAAATGCGTCAAGATTGCTCTGGGGCAATATTTCTGCTGAAATGCGGATGTTTTGCAAAAGACTCAAGATGCTTCATTTACTGTGATACAGGAGGACTCCGTTCTCCGTGAAATGGTTTCGGTTACAGTAGAAAGTTGAACAGTAATATCGTTGCTTAAAACGACATCTTTGGTATTTTCTTCTACAGGTACACGCTCTGCAGAGTTATGCTGAACTGTATTCATCAAATGATGCTTGTTAGGAACTGCATTGGTAAGGTTATAGGGAATCCTACGTATAGATGTTCCAAAGAATTGATATGGGAATCAACCCGTAACAAATCATCTCAATTGGATGCCTCTTCAAGAAGTTTTTCAGTCTCGTCAATCAAGAGGGTTAATGCCAAGCCAGGCTGTTTCGAACGCATCAAGGTCTCACCAATTAAGAAGGCATCAACTCCTCTCTGATGGAGATATGCCAAGTCTTGACCAGACTTCATTCCACTTTCAGCGACCTTTGTGATGTGATCGTCAATGAGTTCAAAGATACGTAAAGAATGATTGAGATCGACCTTGAATGTATGCAGGTTTCTGTTGTTGACCCCTAGAATTTTGATTCTCGAAAAATCAATTTTTTCCAATTCAACGGGATCATACACCTCTACTAAAGATGCCATCTTCAATTCTGTTGCAAGGCTATGGAGTTCATCAAGTTGGTTCTTGTCTAAGATGGCGGCGATCAGCAGAATGGCATCAGCACCACTGGCACGTGCTTCGTAGATCTGATAGGGATCCACAATAAAATCTTTTCTTATAATTGGTACAGATGAATCACGGCTTGCGATACGGAGGTGATTCAGGGATCCCCCAAAGTGTTGTTCCTCGGTTAAGACACTGATGGCGGCAGCTGATGCGACCGTGTAGCTAATCATCAAGTCAAGTACACTGAAGTCACTTCTTAAAACTCCTTTGGAGGGAGATCGGTTTTTGATTTCGGCAATCACCCGAATTCCGGGTTTGGTTAAGGAGGCATGAAAATCTTTAGGTGGTACTTGGATTTCTATTTCATCCTGTAATTGTTGCAAGGACACACGCCGCTTCCGATGGCTCAGAGCAGAGTTCACATCCGTTACAATACGATCTAAGATCGTCATCCCTGACTCAGTTCACACAGTTTTTGGAGTCGTTCATGGGCTGCTCCAGAATCGATACTTCCTTGGGCAGCTAAAATACTTTCATCCATACTTGAGTAGAGGCCCGATACCCATAATCCTAATCCGCTATTTAAGACAACAACATCACGACAGGGCCCAGGATCGCCTGACAGGACAGAACGGATCGTGGAGGCATTATAATGAGCGTCCCCTCCGATAAGAGTGGATAATTCGGCAGTTGAAAGTCCGTAATCAGATGGCGAAATTTGATAGGTTTTTGGATGGTCATCTTCTAAACGGTATTCAACGACAGTCGTAGGAGCAGCAATAGAGGCTTCATCAAGCCCGTCATCGGAATGGAGAGTGAGGACATGTTCGGATCCGAGGTTATGCATGATGGATGCGATGGTGTGTGCTGTTTCCAGATTAAAGGCTCCAATCACTTGTCGCTGAACGGATGCGGGGTTGCAGAGAGGTCCCAGAATATTGAAGGCTGTGCGAGCACGCAGCTTTGCTCGAACAGGCATCACATGACGCATCGCTGGATGGTAATGACGGGCAAAAATAAATCCGATGCCAGCTTCCTCTATGCACGTTGCAACACTTTCTGCACTCAGATCAACATTGACCCCTAAGGCTTCAAGAACATCTGCACTTCCTGATTTGGAGGATACGCTTCGATTGCCGTGTTTTGCTACGGGAACTCCAGCACCTGCACAGACCAGAGCGGCCGCCGTGGAGATGTTAAATGTATGACTGCCATCTCCGCCTGTACCGCAGACATCAATCGTATTCGGATGATGAAACGAAACTGGGACAAAGTACTCACGCATCACCTTGGCAAACGCCGTGAGTTCTTCAACGGATTCCCCGCGAGCTCGCATCCCCATAAGCAGTCCGGCAATCTCAGTTGGATCTGCAGTGCCCTGCATCATGATATGCATAGCATCCGCAGCCTGATCGGCCGATAGAAAATCACACTTAGCAAGAATCTGTAAGTATCTTGTCATCACTCCACTCCGATTTTGGCAAGCCAATTGGACAGTAGTGTTGATCCAACGCCTGTCATAATGCTTTCAGGATGAAATTGAACCCCCTCAATGGGATAGGTATGATGGCGGACTCCCATGACCACGCCTTCATAGGTGGTTGCTGTGACTTCCAGACTATCGGGAATGGAATCGGGGTCTAATACCAGCGAGTGGTAGCGAGTTGCTTCAAAGACATCAGGCACCCCCTTGAAGAGATCGCCTCCATGATGCTTGACCATACTGGTCTTGCCATGCATTAGGCTTGGAGCATAGGTCACTTGGGCACCAAAGACTTCTCCAATGATCTGGTGCCCCAAGCAAATGCCAAGAATCGGGATCGTCATTCCAAGCTGGGCAACAGCCTGATTGCAAATCCCAGCGTCCGCAGGTCTTCCGGGGCCAGGAGAGATGACAATTCCATCGGGATTCAATGTACGAATCTCGTCCGCTGTAAGAGCATCATTGCGCTCTACACGAATGGCATCTGTCGTACAACCAATGAGCTGGACAAGGTTGTAGGTAAATGAATCGTAATTATCTATGACAAAAATCAAACCGAATACGTGGTCATGAGTCCAGTGAGTTCGCGCACTTTATCCAAACAAGCTTCTGCACGGTCACGTGCATTGTTGCCCCCTTCTTGTAGAACATCTTGTACATAATCAAGATCATTCAGTAACTCTCTTCTTTTATCGCGTGCATCCGCAAAATACTCTGTCATTAGTTCAATGAGTACCTTTTTTGCATGTCCATACCCGTAACCTCCTTGGAGATAGGCTTCTCTGATTTCGGACTGTTGTTCATCCGAGGCAAACAATCGAATCAGTGCAAACACATTGTCGGTGTCGGGATCTTTGGGATCTTCAAGGGGAGTTGAGTCGGTGACGATCCGTTGGATTCGACGTTTGAGTGTTTTGCCCTCATCAAAAATGCCAATCGTATTGTTATAGCTTTTAGACATCTTTCGTCCATCTATTCCAGGAACGATGGCGACCTGTTTCATAATATACGACTCTGGCAGAGGAAATAAGTCTTGATCGGGTGACCATGTGCGATTAAAGCGCTGGGCGGTATCTCTGGCAATTTCTATGTGCTGCTTCTGATCAGCACCCACTGGAACGATAGTCCCTCCATAGATGAGAATATCGGAGGCCTGAAGGATCGGATAATTGAACAGTCCACAGTTGGCAGATAGCCCTTGGGTGACTTTATCTTTGTACGATGTGGCTTTTTCAAGCTGAGAGACAGGAGTGAGACAGAAAAAAATCCATGTCAACTCATTCAGCAGAGGAACATCACTTTGCACAAATAAATTCCCTTTGGAAGGGTCAAACCCTAGGGCAAGATAGGTAATCGCCGCATCAATCGTATGGGCTCTGAGGGCATTGGGATCACGCACGGTGGTCATGGCGTGATAATTCACAATAAAATAGTAGGAGGGATGTTGGTGATGGAGCGAAATATGCTGTCGGATAGCACCGAAATAATTGCCGATGTGCAATGCCCCAGAGGATTGAATTCCCGAGACCACGACGGTTTCACCTGATGTAAATGGATATTCCAACATCAACAATTACACCAATGCAGATTCAAGTCGAGCGTATTTTCGGAGAAAGGATAAACGGGCATCACTATTGGTACGCAAGCGTGTCAATACTGCTTCGGAGCGAAGTTGATGTTCAATCGGTCGTTCAGCATCAAGTAATTCGCGAACTTCATTCTCAAGTCCTCGTAATTCAGCGATGGGCGATGATACTGTCAATGAAAAGGACTCGGGTTCCAAAGATGTACCATTAAAGGCGGTTTCACCGCAGCTAAACACTAGCTCTTTCAGTTTTCCAATATCAAGCCGTTGTGTCTTGAGAATGACTTCCAATTCCTGAAGAGGTTCTTCTGAGGCAAGGTGAGCTACCAGACTGCTGTACGAGTGCTTTAATTTCACATGTGCCTCAATCAGTGGATTGAGCCGATGAGCCGTTTCTTGACGGCTGAGGGTTTTTCCAGCCCATCCCTTTTTTAGGATGGCTGATTTAATGTCCTTGATCGTCATGATTGAGAGTCAGTTTAAATAAGCTCTTAGATGAGGTGAAGGAATAATCGACAGGATTGAACGATCATTTGGATGCCTATTGATTCAGATTCCTAGTGGCAACATCCATGATATACATAGAATTAAGGAGACCCTCAGGAATTTCATCGTAGTGAATACAATTTTCAATAGATGTAAAATCTATCTTTACGATATCTCCCGTCTGTAGATCAGCAATCTCCTTAGCTAAATTGTGTGCGTAGTGATTTAAAAATGAAATGAATGCTTGATCCAGAAAATACTCTATGTTAAAGTCAGACTTTGTGTAATAGAACATTTTTTCAAATTGATCAGATATATATGGATCATCACTGGATAAGTTAACTCCATCAATCTGAGCATAACAATCTGAAAGATCATGAATCGCATTGTTAAAAATAGCTATTTCAGACGGGGATTCTTTCAGACGTTTTTCGATGAACTCTGGATCAGAAAGATCACGTTCTGAGGCATTAGGAACATGATGTAAGAAATACTGGCACCCTCCATAGAATCCAATGATACTGGGAATGACACCTGGAAATCCACTCGGAACAATTTCACGAAAAGAATTTCCTCTGGGGGGATTCACCAGTTGGAGATGGGAAGAATTCTGTTTTGAATTCTTCTTGCGGATTTGACTAGACTTGATTCTGAGGGGTGGTTTCATGAAGAAAAAGGAAACAATGATGTCCACGGATGATGTATGCTACATCTATCATCAGGCAGAGAAATGTCTCCACTGACAGGATAGGTGTTCTCTATAAATTTAAGCATTTTACAGGATACCATCGGCAGCGGCGAGTAACGCCTGTTGAAGTGCTTTTGCTTTATTTTTTGTTTCTTCAAATTCAAGGGCAGGAACGCTATCTGCGACGATGCCAGCACCCGCCTGAATATAAATTTGATCTTTTTGCACGACCATCGTACGGATGGCGATACACATATCCATATTACCCGAAAACCCAATATATCCCACTGCACCCGCGTAGACACCGCGGCGGGTGGATTCTAGCTCGTCAATGATTTCCATGGCCCTTACTTTTGGGGCACCGCTCACCGTTCCAGCCGGGAAACACGCTCGAAGGACATCAATGGCATTGATGCCCTCTCGCAGTTCTCCAGAAACAGCACTCACAATATGCATCACATGGGAATACCGTTCTATGTAGGCATAGCGGTCAACCAAGACACTCCCTAATTTGCTGATGCGTCCAAGATCATTGCGCCCAAGGTCAACGAGCATCAGATGCTCTGCACGTTCTTTAGAGTCGGAAAGAAGATCTTCGGCCAGAGACTCATCTTCTTTAAGGGTTTTTCCTCGTGGTCGGGTACCCGCAATGGGAAGCAGTTCCGCCCGCTGACCTTCTACATGCACGAGTACTTCGGGGGAGCTGCCGATCAAAGTCACTTCGTCCAGTTCAAGGTAGAATAGATAGGGTGAGGGGTTGATCTGTCGTAAGGCACGATATAGATTGAAGGAGTCTCCCTTAAAGGAAAGGGAGAATCGTTGAGAAAGCACGACCTGAAAAATATCACCCTCATAGATGAGTTTTTTTGCCTCCTTGACGATAGATTCAAAATCTTCTCGCTCCACATTTGAAGTCAGATGTTCGGAGTCCAAGCGTACGGATTCGGGGTTTTCAAATGGAGAACGCAGATCGCGTTCCAAATCATGAAGGCGTTCAACTGCCTGATGGAATACATGGTCAAGGTTAGATTCAGATGTTACGAAAGCGTTAGCAATGAGTACAATTTGATGTTTTACTCGATCAAAGGCTGCTAGGGTATCGTAGAATCCCCAGATTGCATCGGGTAGGTGGAGATCGTCTGGTGGTGGATGCGGCAGGTGTTCAATCAAGCGGACACAATCGTATCCTGCATAGCCAACGGCTCCACAACGCAAGCGAGGCAGTTCAGGAAGTTCCACCTCCACAAACTCATTCATGAAGCGTTGAAGCACTTCAAATAAATCAGATTCGGAATCTGTGGACATTTTCCCAGACCGAGTATCCTCAATGGTGACATCATGCCCATTCGCTCGTACAATACGGTACGGATTACAACCCAGAAACGTATAACGTGCTATATTTTCACCTCCCTCAACACTTTCCAGAAGGAATGCACCTTGACTGTGTTGTCTGAGTGCTAAAAATGCACTGACGGGAGTTAAAAGATCAGCACTTAAACGGCGATGGACGGGGACAATAAAGCCCCCGCCATTTTCTGAACGTTGTGCTTCAACTATGGAATGAAATTCTTGAAGTGTCATGGCTAATTATACGCATGAGTTTGAAAATCATTGCATGATTTTCAACGATTGGGTTTTTTGTTCCACCGTGAAGGATAAAATCATTGGCAGATTTCATAAATTTACGAGAATTAAGAAACAAACGGATGGCTTTACTGGCATATCGCAAAGTGATTGAACGCGTTCTCTATGTGTTCGCACTTACAGGAATCGGATTGACCCTCCACATAGCACTGTGGTATGGGGAGGGGGGCAGTAGTTCTGATGATCCCCTCTGTGGGGTTGGATCCAACTGTATCGGAGTCATTGCTAATGATCCTGCTCCATTGGGTATTCCGAGTGCATGGTGGGGATTCGGGTTCTATGCACTGATTGGTCTGAGTTGCATTTTGATCACTCATAATTTGAGTGGACTGCGTAATGTATTCCTCAAAGTGCGTGCAGCGATCGTGAGTTTGGGATGGGTGTATTCCCTCTTTTTGACCATTCTTCAGGCTACTGCCATTGATGGATGGTGTCAATTATGTCTGTACTCGTTTACCATTGTCACCTTGATTGCTGGGTTTACCTTCTTTGGATTGTTCAAGCGATCCTCATTTCAGCGAGATCAAGATGAGGTTGGGCGAGAGTACATCTTCCATGGAGCAGTTGCTGCTCTTCTTCTTGGCGTTCTGATGCTGGATTACTCCGTGGTATCGGCCAATCAAGAGGAAGCTGTTGCGCTAGCGGCTATGCAGGAAGATGCCACTCCATCGCTATGTATGTACGCTCAAGATTCTCCACCATTCGACAATCTGGAGCAGATCGTGATGGATTTTGATCCCTTTATTGGTCCAGAGGATGCCCCCATTCTGGTGATGGAATTTTTGGATCCTAACTGCAATCATTGCAAAGCAGTACATCCAAGCGTTAAAGCACTTGCCGAAGCGTATCCTGATTCGGTTCGTATTGTCATTAAGCCTGTTCCCATTGTCGGTGGTCCTACGTATTCCCTAGACGAAATTGCCGCTCTCTATTATGCTAACGATCATGGAGTCTTTTTAGAGATGTTAGACATGGTCTTTGAATATCAGTCTCCTACAACGGGATTATCGCTTGACATGTTAGCCCAATTTGCAGAGGAGTTAAATTTGAATGTGGGGGATTTTCGGCGTGCCATACAGGGGCGTGAGTATTCAAATTATACCGTACAAACCCGAAGGTTTTTTGAAGGAATGGGATTTACGGGTGTACCGGTCATTATTATCAATGGTCAGCGAATCAGTAGTTCAAGTCGGAGTCTGACATGTCTGAAGAGTTTCGTTGAACAGGCAAAACGCAATATATAATTAATGAAAAAAAAGAATCTTGATCGCCTTTGCATTGACACCATACGGATGTTGGCAGTGGATGCCGTGGAATGTGCACGGAGTGGTCATCCAGGGATGCCAATGGGAGCTGCTCCGATGGCCTATGTTTTGTGGACAGAATTTCTGCGTCATAACCCTAAAGATCCTCAGTGGTTGAATCGTGATCGTTTTGTGCTTTCCGCCGGGCATGGATCTATGCTTCTTTATGCTCTCTTGCATTTGACGGGCTATGATCTTCCGTTGGATGAGATCAAGAAATTTCGACAGTGGGGGAGTAAAACTCCAGGCCATCCTGAATACGGATCTACTCCAGGGGTCGAAACCACAACGGGGCCTCTTGGGCAGGGTTTTGGTAATGGGGTGGGTATGGCTATTGCAGAGTCCCATCTTGCAGCCCGATTTAATCAGGAGGATGCCACGATTATTGATCACTATGTGTACGGAATTATCTCGGATGGTGATCTCATGGAGGGGATTTCCCATGAGGCAGCCTCGTTGGCAGGCCATCTGGGTTTGGGCAAGCTGATTTATTTATGGGACGACAATCAAATCACGATTGATGGTGCACTGAATCTTTGTTCAACAGAGCATATTCAGAATCGATTTTTGGCTTATGAGTGGCAGGTCATCCCTTATGTTGATGGCACCGATCTTCAAGCCATTAGAGATGCACTTCAAGAGGCCCGTAATTGCACCGATCAGCCATCGCTGATTTGTGTTCGTACCACGATTGGGCATGGGAGTCCCAATAAAGCAGGGACCGCTGCATCTCATGGAGCCCCATTAGGATCTGATGAGGTTGCTTTGACCAAGCAGTCTCAGGGATGGACCTCTGACACAGATTTTTTTATCCCTCCCCAAGTATCCACATTCATGGATAGCACGGAGTCTGGGGCAAAGCATGAAGAAGAGTGGTATTCTCTCAGGGCAAAGTATGAATTATCATATCCTGAGAAATTCAAAGAATTACAGGCCATTCGCCGGCGTTCCCTGCCAGAGGATTGGTCGGAGATACTCAACCAGATTGATATGGATCGTCCAATGGCTACGCGAGCGGCCAGTGGGCTTGCTCTGAATGTGCTTCTTGAAAAAGTCCCAGGTTTGATTGGGGGTTCTGCTGACCTTACGGGTTCCAACAAAACAAAAGGAAAACACCAACAGGCATTTTCTAGTGAAGATCCATCAGGGAGCTATGTGTATTATGGTGTTCGTGAGCATGCGATGGCGGCGATCAGTAATGGGCTATCTTTGTATGGAGGATTACGGCCATACTGTGCTACGTTCTTGGTGTTTAGTGACTACATGCGTCCGTCCATACGCTTGAGTGCATTGATGGGGATTCCTGTCATTTTCATTTTTACGCATGATTCTATTGGTACTGGCGAGGATGGCCCTACGCATCAGGGGATTGAACAGATCATGTCAATGAGGGCGATCCCCAATCTACTCCTCTTGAGACCTGCTGATGCCAATGAAACCCGTCATGCGTGGAGAGAAGCCATTGTGAGGCAAGACGGACCAACAGCATTGATCTTGACGCGTCAGTCCGTTCCTGCACTTACTGGCCAATTGGATCAGGTTGGTATGGGAGCCTATATTGTTACACGAGAAAGTGAATCTATGCCTCAGGTTATATTGATTGGAACGGGTAGCGAGTTACAATATGCGGTAGGAGCAGCTTCCATTCTGGAATCGGAGGGCATTCCAACCCGAGTCGTGAGTATGCCATCCTGGGAATTATTTGCTATGCAGTCTCAGACTTACCAAGAGCAAGTTCTGCCAAAGTCTGTTGCGGTTCGCGTGGTCGTTGAAGCGGCTGTTTCTTTGGGTTGGGATCGTTATGCCACTCATATGGTTACGATGGATCGATTTGGAGCTTCTGCTCCTGGAAACGTACTCTTTGAGCAGTTTGGTTTTACGACGGAGCATGTAGCCGAGGTTGCCAGAGACGCACTCCATTCTACATCATGATACGAATGTTGATGATTGGATGGGTAGCCATTTTGATGGTTCAGACCACGGTTGCCCAAGAGTTCCCAGGGGATCATGCATGGAAAGAGCTCGTAGTTTATGAAGGTGTACGTTTCCTATATGTTTTTTATCCAAAGGCGGATGCCATCAATGATGGTGTTGTGATGATGTTACAAAACCAGAATGACTATCCTATTGAGTATCGATTTACGATCGTCTTTGAATCCCCCGAAGGAATGACTTCTGCGGATGTAGAGGGAACGATGAAGCCATTGGAAATAAAGACTGGGGATGTGGAAGGGTTATTCTGGGTTCCATTTGATGATGAGCGATCGCTCGGTGCCATTCGCATGCGAAAATACCGCATTACCCGGATTGATGCACCATCCCAATCGTCCAACTGCGATTCGGTGTGTACATGAGAATAGGCTGATGGAACTGAATGATCAGTCAGTGCAGAGGCACATGTCTGATTGCATGGATCGCGTTTCCTAGGCTTTTCACGAGATACTTGGATCTATTCTCTATGCGATTTATACTTCTTAAGTGAGATTCACACAACAAACATAACAGCAAGTTTAGCCCTCATCCTTATTACAAAATCATGATGAGTTCTTTGTGGATATTAATGCAGGAGGAGATAAATATGAAATACAGAGAATGGCGTGATTGCTACCATGAGTGCAATTTTAGGTCGGATGGCATCGTACTCAGGTAAGATCATTACATGGGATGAGGCGATGGCAAGTGAGCTTGATCTGATGTCCGAAACCTATGCCTGGGATGCCGATCCTCCCGTATTACCTGATTCAGACGGCCGCTACGAAATTCCTACTCTTGGTGTGAGTGTTGTTCTTTGATGATGTAAGGTTGAAACATTGGAAAGGGGATTGATTGTTCTTGATAAGGGTAGAATGTGTGCTGATTCTTCAGCAGTGATTGTTCACATGAACAACCATACTCTACTGTGCCAATCTACAATTCTACGCAATTTGGTCGACTTCTTGTGTACCTTTGAATTCCATCATTTTCTCTTTCTGATTGGTCGTTTGATCTTGACTGCCTATATCATCATTTGGTACGAGCTGTCAGGTGTGTTATGATGAGTATTTTTACCAATGCTGATCACCGAGGAGTTGGAACATCTTTTGATTTCAATGGTTGAACCTGTTTTTCATTAACCTTATTGTTTCAACTTAAATTCTTATACGAATGAACCCTGAATTTATCGCTATTATCGTTACTCTGTTTGGGCTCGGATTGGGCATCTTCATACATATTTCACGCGTAGCTGCGAGTGTGAACAAGCGTTTTGATCACTTTCAGAAGGCTACAGAAGATCTTCGGAAAGAATTGAAGGGTGATATGGCAAAGATGCGCGAAGAATTGAAGGGTGATATGGCAAAGATGCACGAAGAATTGAAGGGTGATATGGCAAAGATGCGCGAAGAATTGAAGGGTGATATGGCAAAGATGCACGAAGAATTGAAGGGTGATATGGCAATGATGCGCGAAGAATTGAAGGGT
>JAPOUL010000029.1 GCA_026708685.1 Bacteroidota bacterium | reverse complement strand
GGAACTTGGTTATGGAATGCCCTTGATTAGGGGAACCGCTCGTTCGTTTGTGGGGTTGACCCAACGACCCAGTGGACATATGGTACGATTAGGGGGCGAACTGCGTCCAACCGACTGGGTATCCATCTCGGTGTCTGGACTAGCACACCACCAAGCATCTACACTTGGAGGGATCAGTTTGAATGTGCACAGTACTTTGAGCTATTGACCAAATTTGCCACATGTGCATCTGTTCCAGTCAATTGCTCTCATATAGATACAGGCAGTTTTAGGTTTCATGGGGGATGTGAAATCAACAAGATTTTCACTACTGAACAATAAGAATACGATTTGAATTCCCCATCATGTGTTCTTCGTATTTTAACTCTGCTGTACCATCAACAGAAATAGTTGGTAAAGTTTTCTCAAAACAGGTCAATTCTAAAACGAATAAAGCACTCAAGAAGTACAACCCTTTGCATATTTCGTGCGTTTTCGCTGACTGTTGAGTCCCAGTGACGATCACCTTATTCTTAAACTCCTGACCACCCCTTTTCATGATTAGCACATTGAACAACCATTCCATTGTTGTGGTAGCATCATCGTTTTCATTTCAGCTTGCAATCATCAAGATCAAGATGTTTTAGTGATGGAAGAGCAAATGCTGGCGCACAGCGAGGTTGTCGTTTCTGACAGTCTACAAAAGGAGCATGAGATCATGGATCAGCGAATAGCATTTTGCAGATCAAGATTTCGATTGACGACCTATCCGTATTTCCATTGCATTTCAGGGTTTCTATCTCAACCATTGCCATGGTAGACGTTTTGCTTGATGGACTCCTTTCAATTGGTAACAGGCATCATTGTATTGACTGTTTTGACAGGATCATCAATAACACTGTGAAGCGTGTTCTCAAGTACAGGGTAATGTTTATTTGATCAGGTTTTTACCGATTAGATGGTAAGCGGGTCTTGCGATAGGTACTACCAGATTTGAGCGTGTAAATAGAACACAGTCGCATTCAACATAAAATGTGATCAAACGCGTAATTTTTTTTTGCCAAAGTTGATCTACATCATTCTGTTTACCGATGGAAATATCCATGTGGGTATTGCATCCAAATCTCATCTTCCAATGACATGAACCATTCCCGAGAGTTTTCCAATCCTGAAAAAGAGATGGTAGAATTGCGTCTTGAGGGCGTATTCAACCCTACTGAATTTGCAGATTGTGTTGTAGCATTTGTTGGACTGATTACTGGAGTGTCAGAAGACATTTCCCCCATGATAAGTGCTTCTGATTGGTTAATATCTGCTGAGGAGGGCAGTACGATCATACGAGCGACATCAAACCCCGAAATTCAAGATTCTGGAGAAGCTGTACAAAAGGTTTCTTCCATGATCTATGATGGCCTGGCTCATTTAGAATCAAGCGGTTCAAAAGATCATCAATCTAATCTGGTTTTCAGCACAAAAGTGTTAAAGCACCTAAGAAAAATGGCAGATTTGGCTATATAGGGACAAGGAAAAACAGTGTCTATTAGGTCTGATGGCAAACAAATCACATTGTCTTCTACAATCGCTGAAAATGCTTGCCGTTTTCTTGAGCCCAAAAAGGCTCACTCTTCTTTTGGGAATGTAGAGGGACATTTGAGCATGTTAACAGCTTGCGGAGGGTTTAAAATGATAGTTGATCAAAGTCTTGACGGCTTAGCCGTGGAGTGTGTCACGGATGATCCCAGCTTAGAAGCAGAAGCACTGAAAGCATTCGGGAAGCGTGTTTCAGTGCGAGGTATTGTCCAATACAATAACAAAGGAAAACCTACAAGTGTCATGGCAAAGCAAATCCGAGTCTTCAGACCTGAAAGTGAATTAATTCCGCTTTCGGCAATCAGAGGTGCTCTTAAAGAGCAGGTCTGATCAGGCATAGGTTAATCTGATCGGTGATCTTCGATTTTTCCCGATAGACGAATGTCTTTGGCAGGCATGATCGGTAAGGATTGTTCTTCTGACAGACGGCGAACCATCATGAGAATTTCTTCTTGAGTCTGCATAAATTCTGCGAAGTCCGTTGAGATGGTAAACGCCTGAACCAAAACAGCAAGGCCGCTAGTATCCAGTTTTGTGAGACGAACTAAACTCTGATCCGTGTGAATATCCGTACGTTGCTCAAGATGACTATTAATGGAAGTCAAAAACTGATCCAACTGAGCAACCGTTGCATCGTGGGTGAGTGTCACCTCAAAACGAACACGTCGAGATTCACGCTTGGAGAGGTTGCAGATTTCGGAGGTGGTAAAGGTCTGATTCGGTAGGATGGAAAGCGTCTGATCAAACTGCCGTATGCGAGTGCTACGAATTCCGACCTCCTCCACGGATCCCACAATTCCATTGACTCTGACGACATCTCCAATCTGAAAAGGGCGCTCACTGAAAATAAGAATAGACCCAAAGATGTTCGCCAGTGTATCTTTCGCTGCAAAGGCAACTGCGAGTCCACCAATACTCAAACTGGCAATCAAACCAGTCGCAGAGTAATCAAACTGATCCATCACCGCGGCGATAAGCACTAAGGCTAAAAGCAATTTGACAGTGTTGCTGACCGGATTGACAAGTTGGTCATCCAGACGAGTCTCGGTACCTAAGGCAGCACGAGCGGCAATCCCGGCAAAGACATCCACCAGATGGAACGCACCGTAACCAATCACAACGATGAGTACCGTCATGCCTATCCTGCTCACCCAGAGATTGACATCAACTGGCTCCTGAGGAAGATTCAACAATCCAATCACTACATTCCATAAGGCGACATTGATCAGAAGACCAAGTGGCCTTGTGAGCAGACGATTCACATCATGGATTAAGTTCTGATCTCCGTGTCGGCCTACTCGGCTAAGAACTTGATTGAGTATCCTGCGAACAAAGAGTTGGGCGATAAAACCAATCAGGATCAGTCCAGCCCCAATGATCAGCTGACCAATCGCCACTCCCCATAAAACCTCATCTGATAAAAAAGAAAAATCCATGGATAATGTTAAGTATGTACGGCTGGTAGAATGGATGAGCCCCCCTGAAGAATCCCAGCACTTTCGGGGCCGTAGTTAAAGATAAGATCAAGTACTGTCATTCCAGAAATAGATCCTGTAAAGGTCTGTCTGTAATCGGGTGGTGAAAAATACAACCGATGAGTCGATTTTGGTTCAGGGACCCCTTCAGGTGCTATCAACTGAGCATCAGGGTAGTAGCCAAGGATTTCTTCAATCGTGTCAGGTTCACCTTGAAGCTCTGAAGCGGATGACAGGATGCCAGATCCCCCCAACCATCTGTATACGAATTGACTCGTTGTGATATTTAATTCCCCAAGACTGATCCACTCTCGGCGATAGAGAGTTTGGATGAACTCCATATAGTAGTCGAAATAAGGGGACTGGCGGTAATTAAATAGGATAGCCTTCCAGTGACGCTTCCTCCACCCTGGAACCTGCCGAATGATGGTCCTAGTTTGCGGACGACCATGCTGTCCGGCCTTTAACGGAACCGAAACCCACTGCCATCCATCTGGATTCCGAACTCGCATTCGATTTTGAAAGGATTGACGACTATATTGAAACGTATCGGCCATGACAATGATATCTGCGGCCAGCATCAATGCGGCAGATGCCAATCCTGGCCAGTACTCTGGTGGTCGGATCACGATTTTTGATGGCATCAAAGTTCAACCATTTCGTTCAACTATTCGTTTACTGCACTAAACGATTCAATCTCCAATAATGTCCCTTCCTCCAGTTTGGAAATCGGAATTTCCGTTAGGGGTCGTAGCCCCATCCAGTGCTCCTTCAGCAGTAGAGGATTTAACCCAAGGACTAGCGGCATTATCTGAAGACGGGTATACGTTCCATTGGGATCCTGATTCATTCACCCAACAGGGATATCTAAGTGGAACTGACCTTCAACGAGTAACCCAGTTCAATGAGTCACTCAAACATTCACGATATCTGATCGCCATGCGGGGCGGATACGGGTGTCTTCGAATTCTGGATCAAATCGATTATTCCAGTGCTCAAGAACGCCCCGGTGTATTGATTGGATTTAGTGATCTTACTGCACTTCAGCTCTCTCTCTATCGTCACTCTGGATGGAAATCCATTTCAGGCCCTCTCGTGGTTGAATGGAACAAGATTGATGTAGCGATGAAGAAAGAGGTGCAAACATTGCTCAAAGGAAAGATTCCCCGTCCAATCACCGGTTTAAAAACCGAACGTGCTGGTACATGTACAGGAACCCTCATAGGGGGTAATCTCTCAATGATCGTCCGTATGATCGGCTCTGATTTTCTTCCTGACCTCAGTGGAAAAATTCTGTTTATTGAGGACATCAATGAACCAGCTTATAAGATTGATGGTCTGATGACCCAACTTCGTCATGCAGGGATTCTTGATCAACTGGGCGGATTGATTCTGGGTTCATTTTTAGATGCTTTCCACGCAATGGGGAGTAAAGAACAGAAAAAGATGGTTGATACGGTTCGTAGTTGTGTCGCTGATTGTCGGTGGCCATTGGTATCAGATCTGAATTATGGACATTTTCTTCCTCGATGTGTTCTACCAGTCGGAGTAACGGCAAAGCTGGTAGCAGATGACGACGGGGCATGTCTCGAAATTATAGAGCCATTGACCAATTAATGCTTATATTTGTGTATCCTCATCCGCTTGCCTGACAATCTGAGTCTTCATGGGTTTTTGTGTGGCTGTTTTTGCCTCGGGTGGTGGATCTAATTTTCAGGCACTTGTTGATCATGCGATAGAGTACAGTGTTGAACTTCTAGTGACCAATCGACCGAACGTTGGGGCATTGCAACGGGCTGAACGGCTTGAAATTCCTGCACAGGTGATTGTCCCTGCCAGCTACAAGAATGAAGAACTCTACTCCAAGGCAGTGATCCAACTTCTTGAGCAACAGAGGATTGATTTAATTGCTCTGGCTGGCTATCTCTCCAAAATTTCAGCACAGCTGATTCATGACTTTTCTGGCCCCATTCTCAATATTCATCCATCCCTTCTTCCGCGTTTTGGAGGCAAGGGACTGTATGGAAAACATGTCCATCAAGCGGTCATTGATGCAAAAGAAACCACCAGCGGGGCAACGGTTCACATCGTGGATGAAGAGTACGATACAGGGCCGATAATTCTTCAAGAATCCATTCCAGTTCTTGGAAATGATACCCCAGATTCCTTAGCTTTACGTGTCCTGAACATTGAACATCAACTTTACCCTAAAGTTATCAACCTATTCGCCCAAAAGCGTGTGAAACTCACAGGAAGACACGCTACGATTTTACCATCCCTTCATGACCATTGAACCCCCGAAATTTTCAGTGCCCAATCTTGTACGCCCCCAGCGAGCCCTGCTGTCGGTTTACGATAAGCAGGGACTCGTTCCACTTGCCAAAGAACTCACAGCCCACGGCGTTGAACTGGTCTCATCTGGCGGAACAGCGACCCATCTTCGGGAGGCGGGACAGACCGTGACGGATGTTTCTGAAATCACAAAATCTCCATCCATCCTTGGTGGACGAGTGAAAACGCTTCATCCGGCAGTCCATGGCGGTATCCTCGCAAGACGTACCATGGATAGTGATCTTGAAGATCTTCAAGCCCATGAAATCAATCTTTTTGATCTGGTGGTTGTCAATTTGTATCCATTTGAACAGGCGGTTGAGCGTCCAGACATCAACGATCGCATTGCCGCGGAGAATATTGATATTGGTGGCCCTGCCATGATCCGAGCGGCAGCCAAAAACTTTGCATTTGTCACCGTTGTTCCATCTCCAAAGGACTACCCTACAATCGTGAAAACTTTAAAGGACGAACAGGGACAACTTCCATTATCGCTCCGGCGACGGCTTGCTCTGGAAGCGTTTTCGTTGACGGCCTCCTATGATCAAGCCATTGCTGGCTATTTTGCTGATGAACCTGAGGAGTCTTTGCCAGCTCGCCTTGATTTTCATCTGCCTCGTACGAGTGCGTTACGTTATGGAGAAAATCCACACCAGGATGCAGCGTTCTATGGAGATCAAGATCTATTTTATTCAAAACTTCATGGGAAAGATTTGTCCTATAACAATCTGATTGACCTTGATGCTGCCTTGTCTCTTATCCATGAATTTTCAGATCAGGAGCCGACGGTTGCAATCCTTAAACATACCAATCCCTGTGGGGTATCATCTCATCATTCTTTACTGAAAGCGTGGCATCAGGCTTTTGAAACCGATACGCAGTCCCCTTTTGGGGGAATCACAGTCATGAATCAGGCCTGTACGCTTGAGCTTGCTAAGGCAATTGATGTTATATTTATGGAGCTGATCATTGCACCATCGTTTGATGCAGACGCACTGGAGTTTCTTCAGAACAAAAAAAATCGCAGACTGATTCAGTTCAATCCCAGCAAGGTCACTACCTATCAAGTTCGTAATGTGCTTGGTGGACTTTTGTACCAGACAGCAGACACGCCTGCCAGAGATGATCCATTTGAATGTGTCACTCAACGGAAACCTACGGAGGCTGAATACCGTGATCTACGTTTTGCATGGAATGTTTCAAAACATGTCAAGAGCAATGCGATTGTTTACGCAAAGAACCAGCAGACGCTTGGAATTGGAGCTGGGCAAATGAGCCGGATTGACGCATCGGAAATTGCCGTCTCCAAGGGGGAGAAGTCCAATCTGGACTTCCGGGGATGTGTCGTTGCCTCGGATGCATTCTTCCCATTTCCAGATGGATTGATTGCCGCAGCCGACAGTGGTGCAGTGTGTGCCATTCAACCTGGAGGATCCATTCGAGACCAAGAGGTTATCACTGCCGCGGATGAAAGAAATATGGCAATGATCTTTACGGGAACACGACATTTTCGCCATTAATGAAAAATGATGTATATTCATATAGCTTGTTCAAGCTCTTGATTCCCTGATGTTTCGAAATTTTAATACAGATGTTGCTGTTGACTTGGGCACAGCCAATACCTTGGTCTATGTAAAAGGGGTGGGGATTATTCTGAATGAGGCTAGTATTGTAGCCATTGACCGCAAAACCGACAAGGTTCTTGAAATTGGTAACAGTGCACTGACCATGCACGAGAAGACGCATAAAAACATTCGGACCGTGCGTCCAATGAAAGATGGTGTCATCGCAGATTTTGAGTTGGCTGAGCATTTGATCCGTGGGCTGATCCGAAAAGTCCAGACCGGTTGGATGAATACGATTCGTCAGATGGTCATTTGTATTCCAAGCGGAATTACAGAAGTTGAAAAACGGGCGGTTCGTGACAGTGCACAGCATGCCGGTGCGAGAAAGGTGTATCTGATAGCCGAACCTTTGGCAGCCGCCATTGGCATCGGGTTGAATATCAGTGAGCCGATTGGGAACATGATCGTGGACATTGGCGGTGGAACTACCGAAATCGCAGTGATTGCACTCAATGGGATCGTTGTTGACCAATCCGTACGCATTGCCGGTAATGCCATTGATGCCGCGATCTTGGCCCACACCAAGAAGTTTCACAATTTTGTGATCGGTCAACGTACTGCTGAGCGACTCAAGGTAGAAATTGGAAGTGCTGCCGTTTTGAAGCAGGAATTGGAATTGCATGTCAAAGGACAAGACTCAAGTAGCGGAATGCCCAAGGTCCATGTTCTTAATTCTGAAGAAATTCGTGGTGCTATTTCGACCGTGGTTGGCAGTATTTCAGCAGCTGTAAGTACATGTTTGGAGCAGACCCCTCCCGAACTGGGATCAGATATTCTCGAGCGTGGAATCATGCTCACTGGTGGAGGAGCACTCATGAAAGGAGTTGATACCGCCATTCGCAATCGTGTGGATGTCCCGGTTTATGTTGCAGAGGATCCCCTCACCGCCGTTGTACGTGGCACAGGTAAAATCTTAGAAGATGTATCCGCGTACTCTGATGTCCTGATGTAGGGGAAGGGGATTGGCTACCTTTTGATTGCAGTTCGGGAATCGTAATATCTACTTGGCAGGATGTTTGAAGTTTTTTACCGCTTACGCCCATTCATCCTCTTGTTTTGTCTTCTTGCCGCGTCTGTGGCTGTCATGGCCAATGCAAACCGTCCTCTGATGCGAGGCGTTCGAGCTGAGACACTCAAATTTGTGGGAGCAGTGGAGTATCAATTAAGTTGGGCTTCTGAAATCATTCTCGCTCTGAACGAGAATCAGGAATTACGTAGCTCCAACCTTCGCCTCACCAGTGAACTCGCCCGTCTGCGGATTGCTGCCTTTGAAAATGAGGAACTCCGAGGTGCTCTTGGCTGGCAAAATATCAATGATTATGAAGCGGTCCCAGCCCGCATTATTGCACGGGAACCCTATGGAACCACCAACTACCTTATTCTGGATGTGGGCAGTGAGCAGGGAATTACCACCGACATGGCTGTGATCAGTCATGAAGGGATCATAGGACGGACGGTCCATGTGAGTTCTGGGTATAGTGAAGTGATGCCCTATTTGCATTCTCAGTTTCATGTCCCCGTGATGATTGATTCCCTCCGATCGGTAGGGATCATATCGGGCAATGAGAGCACCCCTGATTCATTGGTCCTTGAGAATGTAGTACGAACCGAAAATGTACAAATCGGTCAGCGGGTCATTACGCATCAAGCCAGTGAAATCTTCCCGCCCAATATTCCAGTGGGTACGATTGTAGCGGTTCATACAAGGCCTGGAAATAATTTTTTGCTATTGAAAGTTGAGCCTGCAGCAGCCTTGCATACCACCCATTTTGTATTTGTGATTGTGAGTCAACCTGTTCATTTGTCCACTGCCTCTGAGCCAGTCTCCGTGAACTGATCTTGCACTATACGAGGCGTTAAACTAATCCTCATGCACCACAGGACATTTCTATTTTTGATACTCTTCCTGCAGGTCGGCATGAGTCAGGCACAAACGCCACTTGACTCCATTTTGGATGCTCGCCCACTTGCGTGGTGGGGAGTCATGGTCACCGACATAGAATCAGGCGATACGCTCTACATGCGTAATGCAGAGCGGAGTTTTATGCCTGCCTCGGTGACCAAGCTATATACCACGGCGGCTGTCTTGGATCAACTTGGACCTGATTACCAATATGTAACCCAACTTTTCGCTGACGGAATTCAAAATGACACATCATTCGTGGGTAATCTGATCGTACGAGGGGCAGGGGATCCATCCACGGGTGCCTTTGATTCCGAATGGAAGACCTTGTTCAATGGGTTTGCCGATTCTCTTTTGGCTATAGGCATTCAGGATGTCTACGGCGATATTATAGGAGATGATAATGTATTTGATGATGTTGCTCATGGGGCTGACTGGAGCTGGGAGGATCTCATCTATGGATATGCTGCTCAGATCAGTGGACTCACGTTTTATGATGCTGCTGTGGACATCCATGCCTATCCTACCACCTCTGGAAATAAGGGGAGACTCAAGGTATCCCCAGAAATTGACGATTATTTTACGATTAAGAATCAAACGATCACCCTCCCCAGAGGACAATCTCTCCAAGAAGGTCATCATAGAGTTGCTGAATCAAATGAGATCACCGTATCCAGCAAGATTCCCGTAGGTCGATCGGATCCTGAAGTGATCACCGTCCATAATCCTACGTTATATTTTTTGCATGCTCTGAAGACCGTTCTTTCTTCAAGAAATATTCGGGTTCATGGGCAGATTCGAGATATCGATGATCTGCCAGATGATTTTGAATACTCCTCCAGCCGACGGATTGCAAGCCACACCTCCGCACCCATGTCCGAACTCGTTGCCACGGTAAATAAAAACAGTCACAACTTGTATGCTGAGCACTTACTCAAAACTTTGGGGCATGAACTTCCCGATTTAGATGAAGATGATGACATTGGATCAGCTGCTATGGGGGTAGCGGCATCTGTGCGAACCTATGCTAAAGCAGAGATGGATACGTCAAGGATTCAACTGGTAGATGGCTCAGGACTTTCCCGTAAGAACTTAGTGACTCCCGCAATGACCATAGGGCTTCTTGATTATATGGCATCTCATCCTAACCTTGATGTACGAGATGCCTTCAAATCTTCTTTAGCAGTTGCTGGGCAGGATGGGACACTTGAATATCGATTTATTGGTAATTCACCGGGTAATGGGCGAGTGTTGGCAAAGACTGGGACATTGGGTAATGTGAGTTCTTTGGCAGGATATGTCATGCAAGATAATGGATCTCAGATAGCATTCGTGATATTCTGTAATCATTTTCAGGGAAGACATGCAGTGATTCGTGCCATTCAAGAGTCATTTGTGAACTCGTTGATTACTAGTTCATCCGTACAAGAATAAATATCTGATCACTTTCGTCTCTATGGGATTCTACCCCTTTTCTTACAGTCATCACAGAGTGATGGATGTACAATTGTTATTGGTCAGATCTACTACAATCCATCAGATATCCATGAGTAAAGCTAATATTGTACATCTCCAGATGCAAAACATCTGGATCAATGTCAAGCAGAGGTCGGT
>JAPOUL010000079.1 GCA_026708685.1 Bacteroidota bacterium | reverse complement strand
GAAAATTCTTCCTAAATAGGGAGGATGTGGTGTTCAGTTTTCCCGAAAATCTATCCCCAATGCCTCTGTGGCAAAGGTAACCGCCGAACTCAGGAATCCATGCAATAACATGGCTTTATGCTGGGTACCCGGTAGTAATCGGTACTCGATTCCACGATAAGCAGTGGAACAGGAATGATCCGAAGGGTTAGAAGCCTTTATTACAGGCATGATATCAAGGTCAGTTGATGTTATGGTAAGCAATAGGGTAGATTCGTATGTCTATCCTATTGTGTCTGTTATTACAGATGACCCAAATAGAAGGGTTCCATCCGTTGTTACTTTGCGATATAATTCCCAATCCAATCATCAATCCAATGATCGTAAGAGTTGGTTAGACTTTTGGATTAACACTTCATATGTAATTCTGTTGCAGTGATCATTTTGCATAGATAGACATTGATGATCTACAACGGAGATGTGTTTCCTTGCAAAGTGCGTATCATTTCGTCCAGGAAATGAAATGATCTTGAGTAAATCCCCTGTTGCTCACTTTCACGAGGGCCAGCGATATTGATTTTAGGATTGTTGAATGGTTCCAACCACTGAATGACAGGGCGAACTCTTTCAAGGATGTCGCAAAGATACACTGGTTTTTGAAGTCCAATCGCTGTTTCATAGGCAAGCAATGTGCCTTTTGATGGATCCAATGGACCCATGATCAGCAGTACATCACAGTCGCGGACATTCCAAATGGTACGCTGAGAAACGTCAGATGTAGGTGTTTCTTGAAGCACATATCGTGCTGGAATTGTTCCATCTTCCGCTAAGCGCCCAGCTGGGCACCATCCACGATAAGGGATTTTCCATTGAAGTGCAACATCAAGTGCGGCACGATCCACCCCAGTTTGACCACCACTGATGATTGTAAGGTCCGACATGTCACATGATTTATTGTTAGAATGATTACACTATGGCTTTTGGGACTCATAACGCCGTGATAATCCTAAGACACTCATCATCTCAAGTTCTCAAGTGAGCTTCATTCAAATCCTATCCTATTCAACGGGTTTTACGGATAATAATGTGTATACTTTATCTTGTTCATCAATGGGAATAGGGATATTCCTTTTCGGACACCCCGCTTATTCAACAAAATGATGTGAAAACGAGCACTACTTTGGCGGAATTTCTTGGAAAAACAAAGATTGATCATCAGTACTTAAAGAACCCGATTGCTCTCAGAGTCTTAGTCACCATTTCTGAACCTAATTCTTACGCTTTCTCAGAATCGAATTTCGAGGACTCAGATTGAAATCTAAAAAGATCAATCGATGAAGCAGTAACAGGGGTTGGTAGGATGCAGTTGAAAAATGATGGTATGTTAGATTTGAGATCCACAATGTCAGGAACGAAACAAGTTCATGCAAGTTCTACGACCCATCTATATGGAATCTTCCCTTTTCATCTATTACTTGAGATTCTGATGCTAATAATGTTGGTTCTTTTCCGTGAATCATATAGGTAAAGGATACCCGTCTCTTGTGCAAATACTGTTCATTCCCGATGAATAACACTAATGACCGTTTCTGGAGCACCCTTTTGTGTTTCGTGTGCATCATTGCAATTCACAGCAATGTTCAGTCACAGATTCCTTCTGCCAATGTACTTCTTGAAAAAATAGCCATTCACTATCAAGAGCCGATTGAAGCATCCTTTGAGCATATACTCACTTCCGATTTGTGGGAAGGATCTCAAACCATGACTGGATCCATACAACTTCACAAGAATCAGTATAGAATTGAAACGCTCTACGAAGTGATCACGGGTCAAGACGATGAAGCGTGGATTTATCGCCCAGAAGAAAACCAAGTGCTGATCACGACCATTGACGAAGAGGGGTTAGCCTATTCTCCAGGCACTCTTTTTCGATCATATGAACGTTTTTACGATGCTCACACATCAGAGTATGATCTCTTGGATGGAGTCCCTCATTATCGACTTGAGCTTTCTCCAATTCGGTCAGATGTTTCCATCACCTCCCTCACTTTGTGGGTTCGTGAACATGATTTGATTCCAACGAAAATGGTGGTGTTGAATCAAAATTCCTCCCAGACCGAAATCCATCTAAGTAACATCCGAGTTGGAGTCTCCTTCCCCCCTGACATGTTCGAATTCTATCCTCCAGAAGGCGTTGAAGTCATTGATCTGCGATCGTGAAGATTCCTAAGCGAACGCGAAATCTCCTCTTTCATGTGCTGTCTATTTCTTTGGCAGTACTGCTGATCTGGCTGTCTTTGCGGGGAGTCAATCTGGGTGAGTTTTGGGATACCATGAGATCGGCCAACTTCGGTTGGATCCCACTGGTCATTGGAGTAACCTTTGTCAGCCACTGGATACGTACAATCAGATGGCATGCAATGGTGACAGTCATTGCGGAAAAATCCAGTTCTCAGATCACTATTCGTACTCTGTTTGCCTCCGTCATGATTGGCTATATGGTTAACTATGCATTGCCGAGGGCAGGTGAAATTGCCCGATGCACTTATGTGTCGGCAAGAAAGAAAATATCTTTCTCTGGCCTGTTGGGCACGGTTGCGGCAGAAAGAATTGCCGATACCCTTGTGCTCTTCCTTGGGCTACTTGTTACAGGATTCTTATTGCGTGAACGGTTCCATGTCATTATGGATGTGATCGCAATGCCGAACCTGCCGTGGGTGTGGATCATCACTGGATGTACTGTACTAGCCTTGATCATTTTCCTCGGCTTGCGTCATCAAGCATTGAGTGGCTTACAATCGCGACTGAAGAATGTGTTCAGAACATTTCTTGATGGATTTAGAACGGTTTATCAGACACCACTTCAATGGCGACTGATCTGGACCACTGTTGTGATGTGGTTCTTGTATGGACTGATGGCCTATATCCCTTTGGTGATGTTTGGATTGCATGTCAATATTTCTCTGACTTATTGGGATGGAATGGCCATCATGTTTATTGGTGCACTTGGGATGACCGTTCCGACCCCTGGTGGAGCGGGTTCTTTTCATTTTATCACCATCTTAGCACTGACTTCACTGTATGAGATTGATTCATCGGGTGCTACGGCTTATGCAGTTTTTCTTCATGGTGCACAGCTGATCCTATATCTCGCAACTGGAGGCTTGATTCTTATTTTTCAGACAAGGAATCGGTTTGGTAAAAAGTCCCATCGGGGACATGATGATTTTGACAACATTAAACCATATTGAACCTTTTGCAAAACCTCCCAGTCAACTCTAAAAAATACGTCACAGGTGCTTCAGAGCAATATTTCTACGAAAAATATGAGATTTTGCAAAAGCCTCTGTAGACTAATAATTTCATCTTTAGATCATTAGGATTCTACTGAGTCAATGAACGATCATTCTGCACTTATTTTAACGAAACCCCATTCGACTCTGAGAGATCATGCCCAATACTTGGAATCATTCACTATGATCATAAACATTAAGCCATCTCTATCGTATCACCTATCTATACAATTTAGAACTATTTAGTAAGATTTTTTATCTATTCATATGAGTCTCTCTTCATTGCACAGCACCACCGTCATTGGCGTACGCAGACATGACCGCGTTGCACTTGGTTCCGATGGTCAGGCAACTTTGGGTAATACAGTGATGAAGCATAAAGCCCAAAAAGTCCGTCAACTTTATGAGGGAAAGGTTTTGGCGGGATTTGCAGGATCTACGGCAGATGCTTTTACCTTATTTGAACGCTTTGAAGATAAATTAAAACAATATGGCGGGAATCTGACCCGTGCCTCCGTTGAACTTGCCAAAGACTGGCGGACTGATCGATACCTGCGCCGTCTAGAAGCCTTGCTTGCTGTAGCCACGGTGGAACGATTATTGCTTTTAAGTGGGAGCGGTGATATTATTGAACCAGATGACGATATTGTAGCCATCGGCAGTGGTGGACCATTTGCACTCGCTGCCGCTCGTGCGATGATTCTCCACGCCCCAGATCTGACCGCAAAAGAAATTGTCACTGATTCCCTAAGCGTCGCGGCAGATATTTGTGTTTATACGAATCATTCTTTGACGGTTCTTGAGATTGAACCACCTTCTGAAAAACAATAACCTTTTTTAATCATGCAACACTTGAATTATCCCCAGTCCCAGTATGATACCCCTCCACAGGCATGCATGTTTGTAGATTATGAAAATCTATATAGCTACCTGAATCGTAGTCATGATCAGCGTTCACATGCTAAAGAAGTCATTAATTCACTGATCAGTTCTTCAGTGCAGCATGTGACCCATGAGTTGAAGTTCCAACTGTCGTCTCCTACGGCCTATGCCGATTTCAGTACGATGGGTTCAGATGGTTCTCAGATTCAAAAAAGCTTGTATCTTGATGGGATGCAGCCTCAATTTGTCCCTGCATCTCTCCAGCCGAATGCATCTGAGATTCAGATCTGTATTGATGTACTTGAAACTCTACAGAATGATGAACAGATTTCTGCAATCTTCCTTGTTAGTGCAGATCGCCTCTATCTTCCGCTGATCAATTATTGTCAACACTACAATGCACTCTGTACAGTAATCTCTTTTCATCCTCCCAATCTTTCACCGATGGATGAACATTCTGGACGTTTTGTTTCTGCCAGTCAATTCATTCAAAAGAGTCCCCCTCCCCATTACCAGGAGGAATCAACGCCAATGCATTCTCATGAGGGTGTCAGGACTGCATCTCCTCCTATGGTTGAGATCAAGGATGATTTACTTCTGAGTGCACTTCATGTGATCATTTATTTCTTTGGGCAATATGAAGATGTGTTTCTCACTCCTCTATTGCGTAAACTGGCCGAGATGCTTCCAGATTTTGATGATCCAAAATACTTGATTACTCAGCTCACTGAGTCTGGAGCGGTATGGCTAGAAAAGCGCCCGGGCTTTCCCTATAACTACACGGTTCTGTTGGTGAATTATCAGCATCCCGATGTTCTTGAAGCCCAGGATGCCATTGAAAAATCAAGATATGTTGAAGAGGAGGCCTATCAACATCTTAGAGAGAATCAGAGTGAAGTTCATGATCTGACCTACCCAACTGAGTTTTAGTAAAGATTCAACCATTTAATCAGTAAAAACTATTTGATGTCAATGGACTCAAACTTAACTCCACGCATGATCGTGGAAGAACTGGATAATTATATCATCGGACAGGCAGATGCGAAGCGCACGGTTGCGATTGCTTTACGTAATCGTTGGCGCAGGCAACAGGTGAAAGGTGATCTGCAGGATGAAATACTGCCCAGCAATATCATTCTTATGGGACCTACTGGAGTGGGAAAAACGGAAATTGCACGCAGACTCTCCAATCTGGTGGAAGCACCCTTCATCAAAGTTGAAGCGACCAAATTTACTGAAGTTGGTTATGTCGGCCGAGATGTGGAAAGCATGATCCGAGAGCTCGCAGACCGATCCGTTCGCATGGTTCGTCAAGAGCATGAGGAAAAGGTTCAAGAACGTGCAAAAGAGTTAGCACGGGAACGTCTACTGGATGTGATGCTTAGTCCCGAACCCACTCAAGAGTTAAAGCCCGATGAAGATTCATCCGATACAGACTCAACCGAATCTTCCACTCGCACGAAATTCCGTGAGAAACTCAAAGAGGGCCGATTAGCCAATCGTGAGATTGAGATTGATGTAAAAAAAGATCATTCCTCTCCAATGCTGAAGGTATTTGGTCCATTAGGGATGGAAGAAATGGGGATGAATCTTCAGGAGATGATGTCCGGCCTTACCGGTAAGCAGCGCAAGAAACGCAGAGTCAAAATTTCTGAAGCGGAGGAGCTCCTCTGCAAGGAAGAGGCCGCAAAGCTTATTGACATGGATACGGTGACCAAAGAGGCTTTGAAACGTGTTGAGAATGCTGGGATTGTCTTTATTGATGAGATTGATAAAGTGGCGAGTCGGTCAGCGAAAGGTGGAGGTGGCCCCGATGTTTCTCGCGAGGGTGTTCAACGTGATCTGTTACCCCTAGTTGAAGGTGCCACCGTCACGACCAAACATGGAATGGTTCGTACGGATCATATCCTCTTCGTCGCCAGCGGTGCGTTCCATGTCTCCAAACCAAGTGACCTCATTCCTGAATTGCAGGGGCGATTCCCCATTCGGGTTGAGATGCACAGTCTCACCGAAAATGATTTTTATCTGATCCTTACGCAGCCTAAGAATGCCCTTCTAAAACAGTATCATGCACTTCTGAAAGCGGAAAATGTGAACCTTGAATTCACCGACGATGCTGTGTTGCAAATCGCCCGTACGGCTGCTCGTGTCAATGATGAAGTGGAAAATATTGGGGCTCGTAGACTCCATACGATCATGACCACTCTGTTAGAAGATTTATTGTTTGAGTGTGACGGTAGTGAACCCAAAGATATCTCTATGGATGCAGATGAAGTACAGTCTCGTCTGGACTCCATTGCAAGCAATAAAGACCTAAGCCAATATATTCTCTGATCCTACTTTGGCGACCACCTCCGCATACAATTTGAATGACGCTGGAGCGTGTGAACGTTATCAGTCACTATGGGAGAAAACTCGGGGAATCTTCGCATCCTTACGCTATGCCAGGGCGGTTGAATCCGTCTATGGGTTGAAGTCTTCTTTTTGGTTTGCTGATGAGGATGCCTCACTTCTTGTGCACCTCAAGGGTGGCGGCCCCCTTCGGCGTGCAGTGATTCCCCCGTTCACCCAATACTCCTCCTTATTACTGCCTACCCCGCCTGCATCCCATCTGATCCATCGTCAAAAAAGCCCGATGGATATTCTACTGCAGTGTGTGGAGAAGACATGTCGGCGTGCAGATCTTTTGATACAAGTAGACGATCCTCGTACAGCACAGTGGCGCAACTGGAAGGTGCAACCTCTTTTCACCTATCTGATTCCGCTACCTTCCCATCCTGATGATTGGTCCGGCACCTCTCGCCGAACATGGCGAGGCAAGAAAGGAGACTATGAAATTCAGGAAAATTCGGTCTACGCTCATCGAGTCATTGATCTGTGTCGAGCCAGCTACAAGCGACATGGGCGTTCTCTGCCGGCAGATGCCACATTATTGGGAGCTTTTGCAAAAGCCATGGGACAATATGCACGTACTTTTGTAGCCTTGAGAGATGGAACGATTGAGGCAGGGTTGATCATTCTCCATGACGAGTCCACCGCACATTACTGGGTTGCAGGGAGTGAACCTGGCCCATCCATGACGGTCCTGATCGGGGAAGTGCTCTCCATTTTAACTGCGTCTGGTATTTCGATCTTTGATTTTGTAGGAGCGAATACCCCCTCTATTGCAGAATTCAAGCGTTCGTTTGGACCAACGCTGACACAGTACTATCATTTGCGTCGACGGCCTCCCTTCTTACCTAGGCGTTAATCATGCTATTTCGCACGGACCGATGGCAGAGGCTGCTCACTGGAATGGGTATGCGTCCGCCCATGTATCTACCCTTACTGACGCTCACCATCTACCTCTTCTGGCGTGGATACGACTATGCCATCAGTGATCAGGACGAGATCTTACCTTATCTCTTTCATTTACTGGATCCGAGCCTGTTTCAGTTGGACTGGCTTGTGAATGCTCAGTTAGAAACCTTCGGTCCGAGAACTCTATGGGTACATATTGCCTGGATTCCTGCAATATTGATTGGCCCATATGCCGCAGTACTGTGCATCTATGTGGCAAGTTGGTTTGGAACATGTCATGCACTGTATCTATTGAGTTTACAATTCACTCGGGAACGTATCGCCGCAACATTGTGTGTCATTGTTGCCATGCTAATGACTCCCCAATTCACATTGGGGGGTAATGATCTTGTGACATGGATCTATACTCCTAGCATGTCTGCATGGACATTAAGCCTATGGGGGCTGGTCTTCTTTGTGCGGGGGCAAACGATTCGGTCTTCGCTTCTGATTGGAATTGGAACATGGATCCAAGCATTGGTGGGTCTTCAGATGGCAATCATTTGTGCTATCTTCATACTCTGGAGACATGGATTTCATGGGAAGCGTGTGTATCTTTTCGCGGGATGCTTCACACTGTTTGCATTGCCCGCTCTAGGCCCTCTCATTTGGGGGCAACTGACTCTGGCTGGTTTTGAGGGAGCATGGTCCTATTTTTATGTATTATTTGAATTCCGAGGACCTCATCATTACATTCCAAGTTCGTTTGCACTGGAGTCAGTGTTCAAATTTTCTTTTTTGCTTGGTGCTGGGCTTGCCACTTTTCGATTCCTGCCAGAGGTACACCGCTCTCTTGTTCGTCGCTTGATGATCATCATTGGTGGTCTATGTGTGCTGGCGTATATCAGTGCTGAGATTTGGCCTGTTGAAGTGGTCACGAAATTACAACTCTTCAAACTGACGGTCCTGGTCAAGGTGTTCAGTGTCATCCTCCTTTGCAACGCCATTGCTAAGTTGATTTTGCGGTTCTACAAACATGGATTTTCATCCTTTTTTGATCATGGACATTATGCATTGGCAACGACGGTTCTGCTTTGTTCTATGCTTTTGCTGATTTCTCCAGATGCTCTTGGGATTCGCCCAGTTACCGAATCAGCACCAGAGAAGGTTGCAGAGTGGGCCCGTGATTCCACCGATGTGAATGCAGTCTTTGCCGTTCCCCTTGGATGGGATCATTTCAGGTCTCAGGCACGCCGAGCGATTGTGATCAACTTCAAGGCCGTTCCATTCCATTCGTCTTACATGAACCAGTGGTTTGCAAGGTTGATGGATCTTGCACCGATAGATCCCCCCCATCGGGGTGGTGGCCCCATCATTGCACAGTTAGATCAGGCTTTTTTTTCTCTAACGCGTCAGCAGATTCTAGATCTACACATCAAGTATGGATTTGATTATATCGTGACCCAGCAAGAGACGATGTCAGATGAATTTCAACTAGCGTATCAATCTGGCCCCTGGATTGTATGGCGGATCAAACCAGTAACATGAGTTGGATCAGCCGTTTATTTTCTACGGAGGGACTTCGAGGGCCGACGCTTACTTTGCTCTCTGGGGCGGGGATTGTCATGGTGATTGGTTATTTAGCTCTGGGAGTAATCACGCGATTGTATCTGCCGTCTGAGCTTGGAATCGGGAAATACTTTGTGACCCTCATTACTCTTGTTGGATCTGTTGCCTCGTTACGCTATGAAGATGCGTTAATGCTCCCCAAAAAAGATGAGGAGGCAGCTGTATTGATCTGGCTTTCTAGTGCAGTCATGCTCATCAGTGCTCTGTTATTATGTGTACTCTCTCTATGGAGTACTGAGATAGGTTCACTTCTAGATTTTCCAGCGATTGCTCCGTATTTACCCTTGATTCCTCTCACTCTTCTGATCATGCGCTCAGGCAAGATTGCGGAGTTTTGGTTGGTCCGAAAACGTGCGTTTCGGCATATTAGTGGTGGACATGTCAGCCTTACTCTTTCTATGGTTACGGGTCGGATCGTAGCGGGTGCTCCTCCACTGAGTGCGAATGAAGCTGGCCATATTGGAGGTTTTATTTTTGGCAATGCTGTATCCACCATCATTTTTATCTGGATGGCACTTCGCCGAAGTGCTCAGTCCATTTTTGCAGCATTCAGTTGGAGGCGGATTGTTCAGGCTGCTGTCCGTTATCGGAGGTTTGCACTGTTTTCGACACCGTCCTCCATCATTGGAGCGTTTATGGGAAATTTGGTCGTCCTTCTGATTCCATATTTTTTTGCAACATCCATTGCACAGGATGCACTGGGTTTTTATGGAATTGCCTTTGCCGCGATAGGCATTCCGATTTCGTATGTTGCTCGATCGGTGGCTCATCCTTTTTTTGTGAGTGCAGCCGAGGCACAGATATCTGGAAATCTGGCTCCCATTGCATCGTTGGTTCATCGCAGGCTCCTCATGATAGGATTCTTTCCAATCCTTGCGGTCATGCTTGCTGGTCCTGACTTTTTCGAATTATGGTTAGGGAGCCCCCATCGACAGACGGGAATTTATGCGGTTTACATTGCACCATGGATTGTTTTAGGATCTATCGCATCTCCACTGACTCGCGTCTATGATGTGATGGAGCGTCAACGCCTTGATTTTATGATGGCACTTCTGCTTTTGGTCAGTCTATCAGCGGCACTCGTTCTTGGTGGTCAAACAGGAAGTGTGGATATCATGCTGATCGCAGGGGGCGTGACGGGTGCGGTGGTTCGAAGTATCCAGTTGGTTGTAATGCTTCGCCTTGCTGGTGTAGGGTATCCAGAGATGATCACTCCTTATCGCGACTTTTTCCTCTTATCCATTCCAGGATTAGCAGTCATTATTGGTGCATTATGGATTGGAGACAGTAAGTGGATCACGACTGGCTCGCTTGTCTTGGGGGGCATCCTCTATTATGCATTGATCATCTGGAAGGAGCAACTCTTCAAAAATATATGATCTACTTCTAATCATTATCATCGTAACCCGTTTTCCAGTATTTTACCGCCCAATCCATGAGCACCCCCAACGATACGGAGCGCACCGAGCTCCACAAGACGAT
>JAPOUL010000114.1 GCA_026708685.1 Bacteroidota bacterium | reverse complement strand
CCAGTCCAACCGCGTCAAGGACGATCCAGCTTTCAAGGCATCCTGCCAGACCAATCGAGGCGGTGCTGTCACCGACCCCGACGTTCAACCAACATCGTCAAATAATAGAGGCTCAATAGAGAAAAAATCTTCAATTCAGTACTATACAGTGCAAGTTATTTCGTATTTGTCATCTTTCCTACATTCAATAGATATTCTAAGGTCGGTTGACCTACAATAGTGACCTTGCAGCTTAGTACTGTGAAAGAACAAACAAGACTAATCACCATACTTCGCTAACCCATCGTGGAGAAAATCTCTGAACTGCTCAGAAGAAACTACACCACTTAATTGGGCAAGAGGGCGATCCCTTGCCGAGCCATCCATGATGGCATAGGTTGGTAATGCCAGTGTGCCCGTTAACTGTTGCTGAATGGATTGAAACTCGCGACTCTGAGGTCCATCTGTATACAGTCGGCTCAGAACAAAATGATCCGCTAAAAGATGACGAACCTCCCCCCATTCAATCACATTCACTTCCATCCCCCTGCAATTCGTGCATGTGTAGCCAGAAAAGTCAATGAACAGGGGTTGCTGTCGGAGGACAGATTCAGAGAACGCTCCAGGTAAATCATCCGTAATCCATTGATGCTCTACATCTGATTCAAAAAAACTAACTGTGTCTTGTTCTCGTGGAGGCAGATAGGAATCAACCCAGCCAAGTCGTCCCCCAAAAAGTCCGGGAAGTAGGTAAACCGAAAGCCCAAAAAACAAAACACCACACATCAGTCTTAAGGCTCCAATCGGTTGTGAGTCAGATTTCAGCAATAATGGCAAGTGTCCAATCAAGTACAGTCCAGTCAGAGCGGAGAGCACAATCCAAAGAGCGATTGCAAGCGATCGATCAATGAAACCCAGACCCCATACCAGATCTGCATTGGAAAAAAATTTAATCGCCGCTGCAATCTCAATAAAACCAAACACAACGGCAATCTCTCTCATCCACCTTCCACTACCGGGTAATTTCTTGAGAGCCTTGGGAAAACATGCAAATGCAACGAATGGAAGTGCAAATGTACTACTAAATACAGCCATCCCCAAAATGCCATAAAACCAGTCTCCTTCAACCATACTCGGAAGGAGTAAGCCAACAAATGGTACGGTGCAAGTAAATGAAACAAGGGTCAGTGCAAGCCCCAGAAACAAGATACCAATATAGTCCTGTCGCTCCGATCCTTTTCGATCAAACCAGTTGGCGATCTTAGGTGGAAGCCTGAGGTTAAATGCACCTAATAAAGATAATCCAAACACAAGGAAAGCAATACCAATTCCAACATTCACCCATGGATTTGAGGAAACAATGTAAGCACCTGCACTCCCCAAGAGTATGGACAAGCCTACACCCAGCCCTGTAAATGTGACTACAATAGCAAAGCCATAAAGCAAAGCCATCCGAATGGGTGCTTTCAAGGCATGATTGCCAAAAAATGATACCGTCATCGGAATCATTGGGTAAATACAAGGCATCAGTAGAGCACCCATACCAGCACCAATCGCCAATAAGATAAATCCCCATAACCCACCAGATGAATTGATTGGTACGTCCGAAGGAGGCAAATTTTCTAGCTCAAGAGGACGATTGAGGCTTGTTATTTCCAAGGGCAGTGCAGAAACGACAGGAGTATCAGGTAGCGGTGAAGATACCTCGGTAAATGTGGCTTGGATAGTGGTAGAATCAGGAGGGAGACAGATCAACTGGTTACAAATCATGAATTCAATCACTCCGCTAATTTCACCACCCATAAAATTCTCATCAACAGAATAATCTCCCCATATGACAGCCCGTTGATGAAAATAGGTGACGACCTTGTCAAAATACGGATCAAATCCCGATCGAACATCTAGCTGTCTAAAAGACTCTTGGCTGGATGTCAATCTATCTGGAATCGTATGAAGTCGGACATTAAGAGCACGACTTGGAGGTGGAGAATCAAGGGCGTACATACGCCATGGCCCTCCATTGGGATCGTTCTTAGGCAGAACGCCTTCAAGAACAATGCGGGCGGAATCAAAAAAGTATTCTGCCCTTACATCCCAAGAGACGGATGATTGAGCAAAAGTGGAACCACTGTGAACTACGGATAGCGTAATTCCGATGAAGAACAAGACATTCCGATTAGGCGTGACTATCGGCCGGGACAACATGGACAGCAAGTTGTGCATGAACATCGGCATGAAGCTTGACGGTGGCTGTATACTCACCAAGAATCTTGATTTCTTCATTGATGGTGATGATGCGACGATCTATTTTGAACCCCTGTAAAGCTAAAGCAAGAGAAACCTGCTGGGCAGTGATGGCTCCAAAGATGCGATTCTCCGCTCCTACCTTCGCCTCAATTTTTACGATGGTATTTTCGAGTTGTCCCTTGATCTCATCAGCGTTATTTTTCTCATGAGCTCGCCGCCGTGCCTGCTGACGCATTTGATCTTCAAAAGCACGAGTCGTACCAGGGGTTGCCAGCTGAGCAAGCCCTTGTGGGATGAGCCAATTGCGACCGTAGCCATTTTTTACGTTAATGATATCTCCCTCGTTACCGAGATTATGGACATCAGTCAATAAAATTACTTTCATGGGTAATCAAACTGGATTCAATTAACGGACCGAATCAGCAACATAAGGCAGTAATGCCAAATGCCGAGCACGCTTGATTGCACGGGCAATTAAACGTTGTTTTTTGGCAGGTATATCCAATACACGCCGTGGAAGCATCTTACCTTGCTCGTTAATAAAGCGCTGTAAGTACTCCACATCTTTATAGTCAATATAGTTGGGAGTCATTTTAGTCCTCTTGATTTTGTGATACAGGAGCAGATTTCTTTTTATCCTTGGTGGCATGATAATGGGCGATCATACTTTTATCCATTGCCAGAATCAGAGATCGAAGCACATTATCATCAATGGTGAGAGCACGTTCAATACGTGGTATCATCGTACCTGGTCCCTCGAAATACAGGTTCACATAGTAACCATTTCGTTTCTTGTCAACCGGATACGCGAGTTTTTGAGTTCCCCATTCATCAACATGGATGACAGTGCCACCAGCACCTTGAATGATGACGTTGATGCGAGCAACCACCTCAGCGGTCTGCTCAGCGGAGAGTACAGGAGTGAGGATGTACGTTAATTCGTACATCTTACGGTTCATGGCCATACTTATCCCTTCGGAATGACTGGTTATGAGTGATTGGTCATGCCCCTGTATTTCACAGGGGCAGGGCAAGAAAATTCGTTATATGTTACAGCCGTAGCGAGGTTCCCTTATGATGTGTGGGCCAACCGATCAGCATGATCGGCAGTCTGAAGAGCATTCAGTAATTCGTCCAGTTCACCTTCAATGATCTTGCGAAGGGGGTAGTTTTTCATATCTCCCTCCAACCGATGATCAGTGACTCGATCCTGAGGAAAATTGTAGGTTCGAATTTTGACGGAACGATCACCGGATCCGACAGCCTGTCGTCGAACCTCATCCCGTTCTGCATTGATCTCGCTCATCTTTTTCTCGTACAGTCTGGACCGTAGCACCCTCATGGCCTTATCTTTGTTTTTGTGCTGGCTTTTTTCATCCTGACAGGTGACAACCAATCCTGTGGGAAGATGCGTGATTCGAACTGCTGAGTCTGTAGTATTCACACTCTGCCCTCCAGGACCGCTGGAGCGGTATACATCAATCTTAAGATCACTAATAGCTATGTCTATCTCTACATCCGTGGCTTCTGGAAGCACGGCAACACTAGCCGCAGAGGTGTGTAACCGACCACTAGATTCGGTTTGGGGTACACGTTGAACCCGATGCACTCCATTTTCATACTTTAGGTTACCAAAGACGTTTTTTCCTGAAACCCCAAATACCACCTCTTTGAAGCCGCCAACACTACCTGCCGAACTATTGATCTTGGTCAGTTTCCATCCATTGCGTGAAATATAGCGTTCATAGAGACGATATAAATCGGCAACAAACAACGCAGCTTCACTGCCACCTGTACCAGCCCGTATTTCCATGATTGCATCACGGGCATCAGCAGGATCTTTGGGAGTCAATGCAATCTGGAGATCCGCTTCCATCTGAGGTAATTTAGCAGTAAGAGCTGTCAACTCCTCTCGTGCCATGATCACCAATTCTTCGTCCTCTTCATTCCTGATCAACACCTTCATTTCTTCCGTATCTCTAAGAAGATCTTGATACTGATCAACCGCTACAACGACTTCAGACAGCTCACGATGCTCTGGCCCTAGGGTGGCCATTTGATGAGGATCTGCGGCAATCGCGGGGTCCGAAATGAGCTGATTGACCTCAGAGAACCTCTCCTTGACCTCATTAAGTTTTTCTAAGTCTAACATTTAACAGCGACCGTATGATCTTCTTTCTCAGATAGGTTCAGCATCAAGCGATGATCATCACTGATAAAGTGAGATCGTTTGTAATGCCCATCCAAGCATCTACAAAATTTGGAGAATTAGTATTCAATTGCTTAATACGGATCAATTTACCTGTCTCTGTAATCACTCACACGACAATTAAGATGTTAGTGACTGGAGACTGGATGCCTCAGAAATAAATTGCTGAAGTGTACTCCCCGAATTATCAACAAGTTTGTCTATTTCAGACAGAGAAAGCTTTAAACGATATTTAGGGTTGGAATGATCGACAGATTCCACAAGATGTATCTTTTCTAATTTCGGGAGAATTTTGTTTATAAAATGGCTTGACTGACTACCTAATCGAAGAGTAATGTCATTGCGATTTATTGTGGTTGACCGATTGAACATCCGAATAAAACGCAATGTTGTTTTCACATCAGGATCAATGTTAAATTCCGTGGGTGATTCAAGGACCTCATCCTGAGGTGTTTTAAACCTGATATCAATACCTTTATTCCTTAAGACCGCACGCACATGAGTTGGATTGAAAATTTTTTGGTGATCTTCTTCCTCACCATTGCCAACCGATACTGAATCAAAAATACAATTTTCGAAAACTGTGCCGTCAAATCTAGGTCTTGAACGATCATCAAATATGAGCTCTGTAAAACGACAGTCATGGAACTGACTGTCAATAAAGATGGAATCATCTAAACTTGTTGAGCCAAACAGAGAGTCATGTACGCTAAGCCCACGAATCTCGCGTTGCTGTAGAGAGTTCGGGGGGAAATTCGTTTCAGAGATTTTATGTGGATTTGTTGCATGTCTTAATAATTCTAGTATGAGTGTTCCACAATTTTCTCTAAAGTAAGATACCCTCGGCTTTTCTTGAGATAAATGTTCTAGATCTGTGAGAATGTTATCAATTGTGATTGTGTCTTGATTATTTGTCAGAAAACGGGTTGCTTCAAGGATGACGGACTTGCTCAGAGCATTAGCATTTAAAATTAACCTTGCGTCTGATTTTTCAGATTTAATCAGTGACCGACCAAGAGCTTGTCCTAAATAAAATTCCAGAAAATCCTCATGATCAAAGCGAATTCTAGATTGTCGCGTAGGGCCCTGCGATTTATCCTCCCGAAGGAGTGAATGATCTTTGATTCGTCTACCTATCTGCCTTTCAGCATTGGAGTTGAGACCCATCTCAGCAGTAAAAAACTCTATAATCAACTCTATTATATCAAACCGTAGGGCATCCACTGCATTGACCCACATTTCAGAAGCAATCTGTGAGAGCAATTTGTGATGTTGGTCAATTGTAAGGAGCGGAGAGTGATCAATCCCTGAACGATCAATCCATTTATCTTGCGCCTCACGCTTAACTATGACTTCAATAAACTCGAAAAAGTAATCAACCTGCGTCTGACCAAGTTTTTCCAAGAATTTTTCTAAATCATCATCTTCATTAGCTACATCAATGAGTCTACGAACGAGAACGGCTCTTGTGAGAACTGGATGTTTTGTATTGTTGAGTCTTTTTTTTACACGTTCGTAAAGCTGATTTGGGCTGGGTACACCGCGAAGTGATGCATATTTTGAAAAAACTTGACGATCCCATCTGTTGAGAACGAATCTCTGAATTTTTACATCATGATCAGATCCAATAGATTCAAGTAATTTTGCTTGAGAATTTAGCGATTGATCGAAATATGCTTTTCGAGCTGCAATGAGTAGCGTGCCAGATGAGGACAACTGATCTACAAGATGCCCAAGAGCAGAGACTGCTTCAGTAGAACTCACATCTACAAGCACTTCTTCAAACCCATCAAATGCTGGAATAATTGCATTCATTTTTATGAGTTCAATAAATGAATCATAGTATAAGTATGGAAATCGTAGCCGATTCATCAAAGAGGCAATCACAACATCATCAAAGCGCAGGAAAGATCTACCACCAAGAGCAACTGGGAGAATTAATGTACTGGTTTTTTTGTTCTTGAATGCAAGGGCCTGTTCAATAGAAATTTTTTCAATCAAGGATGTTTTGCCTTCTCCCGCATCAGAAGTGAGAAAATTAATTAATGTCATACCAGCGTGAAAATTCGTCAAACGCTTTCGCAAATGAGCAATAGAATCAATTGACTGATCTGTTTTCACAGGCTCATTTTTCCAATCAAGTAGGTTAACATTTGGGGACACATAATTTTCCGGGGGTTGAATATAGTCAATAATACGCTGTGCAAGCATATCTATCTTCGCCAAATATGAGAAGATCCAAGATCTTGCATAGCCCTCAACTCCATTATGAATGACAATCACACCATGCTGAGGATCGTTTTTGATCTCAGCTTCAACTGGTTTACCTCGAATAAACATGAGTAGGTTGCCTTCGTCAACAACCATCTCGTTTTCTTGGTCTGCAAATGTGGTAACAATACGTCTAAAATCTTGGAATTGCATCTGACTGATATTTACAATCTTTTTAGGGAATAGTGCTCACTACGAAGTTTTCTGAAAGGATTGCCTCGCCTCCTAATAGATTTGGGGATGAAGTGGATTAATTCAACATGATTGATAAGTGCATATCGAATGCCAGGCCACATATCATCATCTCCAGATACCAAAACAACAGGTTCTTTTGTAAACATGGACAAATGAACTAAATCTGTAACGATCATTGAATCCACAAGTTTCTGTTCAGTCCTGTAAAAAGTGTCATCTGGTGTTACACTACATTGATCATGACCACAGATTTTTCTACGAAAAAATGAATGTACCCCTGAGAGATAGCATTGACCCTTATCAACGCAGTGTGCGAAAGGAAAACTTTCTAATCTTAGAGGTGGCAGGTTTGATCGAGTTCTAAATGTATTTGGAAAATGATTTCCTTCATCACATATTAGAGATGTAGCCAATTCGGGCCGATTAATTTTTATTTTTTGACCCAATACTTGAACCACTTGTGGAAAATCTCTCCTTATTTGAGCAGATAACTTTGATGCCAAGTCCGTCAACTTGTATCCTCTATATAACCATCCTCCATATAATCTGCAGTTTGAAACCTGTGAGTTAGAACTTGTGACTGGAGATCTTTCCAATATTTGTTCTATAATGTTAATGAGTCTCATTTCTTTTAGTCTTCCCAAGTTATCATAGTCAATCAGAATGGTCATGGATCAATGAATGTGTATGGTGTGAAGCAATAATATTGTTTCTCTGCTTATTTCAAACTTCAACAAAATCTCGTCCAACAGCATGAGCAACTTGCTGAGCTTGAACAAATAAGTCAGAAAACTGATCAAGCCTCAGAGCCTGCAATCCCCTTTCAGATGCACTTAGCAAGTTATCATGTCCATCTATGATCACACCAGCCGCAACGGCCCTAGATGACAATGGAACGACGTAATCCCGAATGCCTACTCCTTGAGAGGGGTATACAATTACAGACAGATGACTTTTGGCTTTGTCAACCGATGATCCAGAAAGATCAAGAGTATGCCGTGTGGCAACCTCAAAGGTACGAATCCCTCTCTCACACAAAATGGCTTGCGAATTACCTGATTTCATGATGTACTCTCCTGACATGATTCACTCTTGTATAGTCGTAGCCAAACCATATTAAAGTAACTCTGTCCGATAATTTCTACCAATGCACGCAAGATCTCAAAATTCTGATATAACGAGTTCCCACTTGTAAAGTACTCGCATCATTACCAAATTGATCCATGGACTCGGTGGAATCAACTTCTAAGATCAGTTTAACTCACATTCAGTAGCTACCTGACACTCCATTTCAACGCTTCCTCTGGATCTGTTGATACTCATAGAACGATGTACGAGGCTTGACCGCACTTGCACGAAATCACAGAGACACTTAATAAGACTATCTGAGTAACTATCTTTTGAAATTACTCTGTACATTCAATACCTGATAATGCTCCCATCAAAATGACTATATTCCCCCACCCCAGTCTGAAATCCATCCACATCAATAATGGATGAATTGGAGCGGCCAGCACGACTGGCTAGTTTTTAGAGTTCGGTAACGCGTTGCACCTCAGCAACACCACGAACATTGTTAATGATTCTGTAATCAAATCCAGGCCAAACCATATTAATCCTTAGTACGTTTGGCTGACTCCACTGGAACAATGTAATCAAACCCAAAGGCATTTAAGTTGGTGATAACGGCTTCAACTTCTTCTTCCGAAGCATGATTTTTCACGATAACAACCATGGCAGCTACGTTTGATTGCGGAGATGTTAGGGTGTCAGTAGTTTCACGTCAACGGTAACGATCCAGTGCAAAGTTTTTTCCAAGATAGTGTTGACGAACCTCGGGATCCGATGCTAGTTGTTCGGCTGTACCTGATTTCATGATATGTCCATCAAACAAAAGATAGGCACGATCTGTAATGGCTAAGGTTTCATGTACATTGTGATCCGTAATCAAAATTCCAATCCCGAGATTAGCTAGCTCACAAATGATCTCCTGAATATGTTCAACCGTGATCGGATCCACGCCCGCAAATGGTTCATCAAGCAGAAAAAATTTGGGTTCAAGAGCCATTGACCGTGCAATTTCGGTTCGTCTTCGTTCCCCGCCAGAGAGGGTATAGGCCTTGGAAGTACGCACAGTATCCAGTCCAAATTGAGTGATTAACGTGTCTACTCGCTCATTCCGATCCTGCCTGGATAGCTTCTGAAATTCTAACACCGCATGGAGATTTTGTTCTACGGTTAGCTGCTGAAAAACACTGGTCTCCTGAGCTAGATACCCTAATCCACGCCGAGCACGCTGATACATGGGCAAACCGGTAATCTCCCTGTCAGCAAGAAAAATTCTGCCCTGATTCGGAGATTCAAGCCCCACGATCATATGAAAAGAAGTGGTCTTTCCCGCTCCATTGGGACCAAGTAACCCAACGACTTCACCACTTTGGACCTGTAGGGAAACATCCTTGACAACGGTCCTCTTCTTGAATTTTTTCGTCAATTTTTCGGCACGTAATGTCAATTCTCCCATCTTTGCATCCAGTGTACAAAATCTCCCAGAAGTTGGTATTTAGAAGGCTTTTGCATCACATTCCATTGTAAGCCTTCAAGTTTTAAATCGTCTGTTACAGATTTTTGTGGGTGTCGGATCCCTTTCACATCCGTACTAAACGACAGTGTCCTCAGAGAATCTCCTTCAAACATCATACGAATTTCATCCGAAGACGCTTCAATCGCACCATCTGGAAGCCCCTCTTCGTCTGCATTGAAATAGATAGCCTCTGCATTTGGGCCGATTATGATCACTCGCACCGAATCGTGCATCGTTCTACTCACTAATGTATGTCCCTTCACCTGATTGATTCGTTGAATCAAGCTGTCTTCCTCTGCTACAAATGCATTTCCCCAAATCATCAAAGAATCGACGTTCCCGTCATGGATAATGACCTTCATTGTATCTCCAGACAGTTGAGTTTGATTCATCCATACAAATGGGAGCCCATAGAGCCATATCTCTTCATTTGATCCATGACCTAAACGTTGATAGGCTACCGAATCAGCTGTTGCAGAAAGAGAGCTGTTCCAGATTCGTACATTTCTTGTTGCATCAAGCCGAGATGTATTCATGCGATCCTGAAAATGCATCATATCTGCACGAATGATTAAGGTATCAACGGAGAGAGAATCATATTCTATGTTGATGAAGATTGGATCCCCCTCAACAATCGCCAGTGAATCATTCGCATTATACTCAAATCGTTCTCCTGCAATCCAGAGCGAGTCATTGAGGGTGGTTCTGAGATAGCGTACGGACCCTTGGGCTAATGAGATAGAATGCTCGCGATAATGCAGGAGTGAATCAGCAAAGAGCCGAGCATCCTCTGACTCCATCATCACATCTCCCGACATATCCGCAATCTTCGTATCTGTCCAATAGAATCCTGAATCTCCAACCAATGTGGTCAATGAATCAATCAGCACAAGCCCTTCTGGAAACTCTACTCGTCGTTCTTCAACATAATAGACTCCTTTTGGGGAAGTGGTTACAACCTCGCCATCGGTCAGTCGGACATTCCCTACTGCCCGTCCAATTTCCAGATCTTCATTATAATCTAGAGCATCTGCCTCAAGGGTATCTCCTTGATCAATTAATACAGAATTGCCCGTAAATGATGTCTGACTCCGAGTTACATTACGAATGGCTTGATCAGAGGTGATTTCGGTAGATCCGTAGTTGACGCGTACATTTCCGTTGATGAACTGCAGAAATTCATCTTGATTCTGCTGACCAACCAATGAGTCGCCCTGAACGAATACCGAGTCCGTATCAGCATATGCATAATACCCCGTCACTATCTCTGGAGGATTTCCCTTCGGCATCAGCAATACAACAATGAACCATAATATAACTGCTTTCATGAATCAGGAATGATCTTTGCCTGAAACCTGCCAATCTGATACGAACCCAAATCTTCGGTTGCCTCAAGTCCAACGCCCGAAACAACTTCATCAGGTGTACGAATCGTCACAAAACTGTGCGTCCGTAATCGATGATCACTTTCCCACCACTCAAGCCAATCCGTTGTGAGCATCCGCTGATCCGTCGTTTCAATTCGAACATTGCCCTCAGCAGTAAAATACTCTTCCTTTTCGTGATAAGTTACACGATCTGCCTCCAAGAATGCTGATTGTACACCAGTGGAATCAAAAATTTCAATCTCTACTTTCCGATCAACTCCATAAAGATACTGAATCGTAGAATCCCCCCGCCCTATCCACTGGACATGATCTGCAGAAATACGTACTCTTGGAAAACTCTCATCAGCATCCGAAGCCGCTTGCGACATGACAATATGGACATTCCAACTCTCTTTGGAGGGACTGTCAAAAGAAGATCCATACACGCCTGATACTTCCTGCTGCGTACATGAAGTTAGAAGTACGGCAAAGAAAAACAAATGAATCACACTTGCGGAAAGACGAACCGCCTGCCAATGTACAGTCATCTCGGGTGAACCACTTGATAAAGGAAGATATTGACAACAAATCAACGGATGAGAAATGAAAAGGCGGAAATTCATCAAACTCTCTTTTAATCAGAACCATGGAATTAATCAGATATGATCATCCAGAGGATTTAAGAGGTCATCACTATCGCTCAGTATTTTTCGAGAATGCAATACAAGTGTGTATTGCTACCCCATCACCTTGTGCACTGTCTATTGTAAGTCATTCTTTCGCACGCTGAATGATGAGATCAGCGTTCACATATGTACCTAAATGAGCGGGAAACGAGACTTGAACTCGCGACCTTCTGCATGGCAAGCAGATGCTCTACCAACTGAGCTATTCCCGCTGTTGGACAGGTTACACGCTAAATCACAACCATGGTTCCAACCGTGGCATCACAACATCACAATCCTTAAACATAAACAACATGATCGTGCTATCACATCAATCTGATACAATCAATTTTGTGGTTGAACCGAGATCTACTCCTATGTACACAGAGGCACCATTGAAACGATTGGCTACCCGTACAAACGCTCGGATCATTTCAAATCATTCTTTTTGCACGTATCATCGAATACTCATAAAATGACCCACATGCACCTCCGTAGCGCCACTGTCGTGAAATTTGGCTATCATCCGAAAAACCTACGAACCTGATGGAAGCTTCAAGTTGTTTAGTTCTAATTGAAGCCCTGCTCCCTACTCATTTGAAGGGGAGGCTTCTCATACACTCTCCTTCCCGTTATGTCAACACTTCATGTGGACATCTGCAGACCATAAAAGATCAAAAGCCAGCTGAGTTGAAGACAAAAATGGATTTGGGGAATTAGAGGTACCATAAAGTCCTCAGCCAAATCCGGTTCTTCCTCGTATTGACAGGGGAAACTATTCAATGGTAAATTTTAGGATATCCTGTCCTCCATTCATTCCACTGCCTTGAAGGTAAACGGCACTGGAGGACTGTAGCCAGAGGGGTTCATTGATGCTTCTGGTTGAAACATCAATCCCAATGGTAGTTCAAAAAGATTCAGAATATATTGGGTTAGGGGCTTGCCCAAGTTACTTCTTTTTTTGGGGCTTCCGTTTTTTGAATCTCTACGAACTAGAAGTTACCTCTTGGATGAAGAAAACCTTTTTTTATGAGCAATTCGGCATTTAAGATTGCACCGCCCGCGGCTCCTCTAACCGTGTTGTGGGACAAGACAACAAACTTATAATCTAACACTTCGCATGGACGAATTCTGCCGATACTCACGGTCATTCCTTGTCCAAGATCCAAATGTCTTCGTGGCTGAGGGAAACGTTCTTCATCAAAAATATTCAGAAATTTCGCTGGCATTGAAGGTAAATCAAGATCTGCAATAGGACTTGAATACGATTCCATCGCCTGATGAATTCCAGCAGGGGTCGTATTAGAGTCCAACTGCACCGAAACGCATTCCAGATGCCCTTCCAAAACAGGTACACGATTGCATTGAGCACTGATGGCAATGGAAGCCTTCTGCAATTGATTTCCATCCAGAAATCCAAGCAGTTTATTGGGTTCATGAACTAGTTTATCCTCTTCTCCACCAATAAATGGGACCACATTTCCCAATGCATCTAGAGAAGAGACCCCTGGATATCCCGCACCAGAAAGAGCCTGCATCGTAGTTACATGCACAGCCTTGACACCGAAGCAGTCATGGAGAGGCTTTAATGCACATGTTAAACCGACCGTTGAACAATTGGGGTTCGTTACAATGTATCCATTACTCTGCCAATCCTGTTGGTGAATAAGAGCGATGTGATCAGGGTTGACCTCGGGGATGAGTAGCGGAACACGCTCGTCCATCCGATAACTCTTCGCATTGGAAATCACAGGATAACCGGCTTTAGCAAGATGTGGCTCCGCATGATCGGCAACGGAAGCATGAAGTCCTGAAAACACAAAATCACAAGGTAAATCGCCACCCAAAGGCAATACTTCCATGGATGCCATAGACGCTGGAATATCTGCAGTCCCAATCCAGTTGACCGCTTCACTATATCGACATCCTGCAGATCGCTCAGATGCAACCAGAGCCGTCACCTTAAACCAGGGATGATCCGCCAGAAGTTCTATAAACTTTTGGCCAACTGCTCCAGTGGCACCGAGAATTCCAGCCCGAAGCTCACGCATCATCATCTTACAAGTGAATGAATTGACCGCATTTTACGATATTGGGCACTCTTTGTAACAAGCTTAACCGAAGAAATTGAATTTGATGCTCATCTTAATCCATCATTGCCACTCATAGAATCGGGGGAGGAAACATTCCAAATCACTTTTTACGACAGAACGAATCCATTTTCATCATGAATATCTGATTGATGTCAAGAAAGCAAAACCATCCTACAAAGAACCAAAAAATCTAAACCTTGAAAATAAAATCCGTGAAAATAATCGCCCATCTCTCATTCATTGAACGATCCACACAAAACTATAGGATTACAAATTTAGATCATTCTTTTCTTGACCTTGACAAGTGTTGTAACGATGGAGTCCATACCTACCCATCGTGTCTTATTCATGGACTGGAGTGGAACTCGTTCCACGCATGAAGTAATAGATCTTTATACCTACATCTATCATCGAATACTCGTAAAATGACCGACATAAACCTCTGCAGAACCACTGTCGTGAGATGTAGCCATCATCCGATATACATACGATCCTGACGGAAGCTTCAGATCATCTAGTTCTAATTCAAGACCTGTTCCTGCACTCATGCTGACTGGAGACTTTTCATGCACACGCCGGCCCGTAATGTCTAACACCTCTACCTGTATTTGAGCGGATCTCGGCAGATCAAACACCAACTGGGTTGAATGCACAAATGGGTATGGGTAATTGGAGCGCACCACAAATTCTTCCACCAAATGTGCTTGCTCTTGCGTATTACTGGAGAAACCACTTCAATGGTACAGTTCAAGCTATCCTGCACACCTTTGGTATCCACTGCCATATAGGTAAACGGCACGGGCGGACTAATGACCATGGGGGTACCACTGATAATCCTCGCTGAAACATCAAACATCAACCCTATTGGAAGATCAAAAAGATTCAGTGTGTATTGGATTGGAGTCCTCCCACCGGTCACCTCAGGTAAAATAAGCGGAGGAATCGCCTGCCCTCTTGAATAGGATTGATCATCAATGCTCTCACTAAAGGATAGTGCGTACACTTCAAGATTGAACTTCAGACTGGCCACCATACCCGTAGCATCCTCTACTGCCCATGTATACAAGGTCTCTGGGGTGATGTTTGAAGGAGTTCCGCTGATCGTACGAGTAGACTCATTTAAAGTTAATCCCTTGGGAAGTGTTGGTGTCAACGTATAGTCATAAGGCATCACTCCCCCATTTGATGCAGGTAGGCTCCACTCTGAAAGTACAATTCCTACAGGATAGAATTGATTTTCTATAGTAGTGGCTAAATGATACGACTGCATTCGTCGTCGCATTCCTGATCGGTGATGAAACACTTGCCCCTTCAGAATTGATGGCACTGACCCGATAGTAATGAGTCGTATTCGGCGGAAGATTTGTATGATCGTAGGAGGTTACCGCAGATCTGATATTGGATTCTATATCCATCCAGAGATTCCATCAAAAGAACCTTCAATCCGGTAACCGGTGATCTCTGCTCCTCCATCAGCAAGAGGTGCAATCCACGAAAGACTGATCCTCGTCGTTCCAGTAGCCGTCGCCGTTAACCCGGTGGGTGCATCAGGAACCGTGACGATATCGTCGGACTCTGTAGTAGCATTGACCACATCTGAAACTGCCCCTGCACCTGTAGCGTTGAGGGGACTGACACGATAGTGGCGAACGGTATTCGGCCGCAAAGGACTGTCTGAATATGAAGTGATCGTAGAACCCGTATTGGACTCCAAATCCGTCCATCCAAACGTTCCCGAGGGAGACACTTCAATCCACTAACCTGTTATTGGTGCATCTCCATAATCGGATGGAGCATTCTAGGAAAGATTGATCTATTCACTTCCCGAAGCGATTGCTGATACATCTGTTGGCACACTTGGAAGTGCTTCCGATAATGGTTCAGTCGTTGCACTCACCACATTAGAAGAGGCACCTGAACCCTCAGAGTTAACAGCACTGACACGATAGTAACGAGTCGAATTTGGAGAAAGATTTGTCTCAGAATATCTGGTCGCCCTAGAACCCGTGTCATCCACTAAATTCGTCCATCCAGATGATCCATCTGGAGACACCTCAATCCAATAACCGGTAATCGCCGTGCCTCCATCATCAGATGGTTCATCCCATGATAGATCAATCGTCCTACTCCCAGAAGCTGTCGCAGTTAATCCAGTGGGAGCATCAGGAATCGTAGTGGCTGGTCCTGTGGTCGCATTGACTACACTGGAAGCATCACCAGTGCCCACAGAATTGATGGCACTCACTCGGTAGTAACGAGTGGTATTTGGCGAAAGATTCGTGTCAGAATAAGTGGTGGTTTTTGAACCCGTGTCCGCCACTATATTCGTCCACTCAGAAGATCCATTTGGAGACCCTTCTATCCGATATCCGCGAATCTCTGCTCCTCCATCATCAGATGGGGAGCTCCATGAAAGAACAATGGTCGTACTGCCCGAAGCGGTCTCAGATATTTGGATAGGTGCACTTGGAAGGGCTTCCGTGCTGGACCCAGTGGTTGCAGAAACGACATTTGAAGAGACACCCGAACCAGCCGTGTTGATTGCACTGACACGATAGTGGTGAGTCGTATTCGGAGAAAGATTGGTATGAGAGTATCCAGTGACACCTGAATTCGTATTGGACTCCAAATCGATCCACCCTGTCCTTACATTAGAAGAAACTTCAATCTGGTAACCGGTAATGGATGCACCTCCGTTATTGGATGGTGCGTTCCACGATAGGTTGATGGTCGTACTTCCCGAAGGTGCAGCAGATAGTGAAATGGGTGCGTCTGGGACGGTGACCGTAACTGCGGGAGCAGTGGTTGCACTGACCACATTTGATGATGCACCCGAACCAGCGGAATTGATAGCCCGTACACGTATAGTGACGGGTCGTGTTCGGAGAGAGATTACGGTGGGAGTATTGGGTGGCATCTGAATCCGCATTGGACACTAAATTCTTCCACCCAGATGTTCCATTTGGAGATACTTCAATCTGGTAGCCTGTAATGGATGCGCCTCCATTATCAGATGGTGCCCCCATGAAAGATCAACCGTTCTACTCCCAGAAGCCGTAGCGGTTAATCCAGTGGGTGCATCAGGGACGCTTACCGTCTCTTCATCCGCCGGATCACTCCTCCCATATACGGACAGGGAAGGTCTTCCTGTACCAATCGAATTGATCGCGCTCACCCTATAGTAGAGAAATGTTGAGAGCTTTAAATTCTTGTGAGTATAACCAGTGGTATCTGAACGAATGTCCTGTTCCACAGCATACCAATCAGATCCAGATTTTAAGGCTTCAATCTGATAGGCAGTGATCGCTGCTCCCCCAGTATTTGATGGCGCTTGCCAAGAAAGATCAATCATCGTACTACCCGAGGCGGATGTTTTTAGATTAGTCGGTGCATCAGGAAGGGAATAAGTAGTCGCTTTGACTACCTTTGATTTTGTACCTGCTCCCTTAAGTTTTGATAACGCTAACACGGTAGTAATGAGTTGACCCTAGTTTCAGATTACTGTGAGTGTATGTAGTCTCAGTGTTTTCGGTATTGACATCCAGTGGTGACCACACTATATTATGGCGTGAGGTTTCTATCCTGTATCCGGTGATTTCCGCTCCCCCATCATCTGATGGTGGATTCCAAGAAAGTTTGATCTAATTACCACTGATGGGAGTTGCAGACAGGTCGGTAAGAGCTGCTGGAGCCATAAGCGGCCGAGAAGTCGTTGCCTTCGCGATATTGGATGCTTCACCAGTACCAATCACTCACTGCACTTACGCGATAGTAACGGGTCACTTCAGGAGAAAGAAACTTATCGGAATACGTCGTAGAACTAGAAAATTCTCTTCGAATCTCCCAGTCTGATCTTCCATTTGGAGAAACATCAATTCTGTACCCATTAATTTCAACACCTCCATTATCGGTCGGTGCACTCCACGAAAGATTAATCGTATTTTCACCTGATGCCTGAGCCTTCAATCTCGTCGTCGCATCTGGAATATTAAACGTTCTGAATGAGCCTGATTCAGACCATGATGAATGAAAGCCACCAGGACCCAAAGATTGGGCACGAAACCGAAATACCGTTCCCGGTGTACTTCAAGGAACAGTATAGAATGTGTGTAAGAGATCCACCAGTAGAGATTCTTGACCATGATGAATTACCTGTTTTAACTTCAAGATGAATCCCTCTACTTGGTATTTGAGCATCTGGAAAGCTCCATTTAATCAATAAAGTATAGACATCAATAGCACATGAGTGCAACGTAATGTTCAAGATGATCGATTGATGAATTTGTAACAAAGTTTCATCAGATTCAAAATAAAATGGATGTCCCATATTGCCCTATCTACCATGTATGCAATCGGAGAAGAAAAAACTGATGGAGCAGAGCGCTGTTCTACTGATGTGACTCCTGACAAACCTCCATCATAATGCACAACCATGCGATGGGAATCTTCATACTCATGTTCATCATCGTCATTTGAAAAAACTTCTTGTACTATCAATTTCTCTGTGAAAATTCTATGCTGAGGATGAAGGATTATGTGATCCACAGACTCAGCACTCTTGGCAGTAGTACCCATCCTTTGTAAGGATGATGTGTTTTGAGAAGTCGCAGATGATCTTAAATCATCGGATATCTCTGGTTGATCCTCAGAAAAAATATACCGCTTCAACGTAGGTTCAGGATGTTCCTAAACATGACTGTTCTAGGAGTAGACCATCAAATATGTACCAACGAAATCATACTCTGTCGTAATAACTTCACCGAAAAGAGATGATAGGACAAAGAAAAAAACATCACCATGAGTCTAAATGAACAAAAACAAAGAAAATCAATGAAGTACCAAATAGATCAGTTGAATTTTTTACTTTCAACTCCTACAACAATTTATTTTTACCCTGACGTACTTATGAAGCGATCTCAAGTCAAGGCATACTACTTTTCATACAAAAATTCTAATTAAGATTGTCCTGCACAGATCTTTGAAGATTGCACAGTAGGACAAGGTGAAGAACTGATAGCCCAAAAATGAACATGTGCGAATTTTGAGTGCACACGATGATCCCCCTACAAAATCCTAGTGGACTCTGGGTGGAAGGAGAACTCATCATCCAAATATTCAGATCATTCGCAGGCTTAGATGATAAACCACGATCTATAATGAGATTCAGAAAATATTCAATAGGTTCGCAGACTCCAAGGAGGGTTGAATGGGAGTCCACCAGAATAAAGATGGATGTGCGGTGCTCTATCCGGGGGAATCATCATAATGGGGAGAGGGGAAGAAGGCAGAATCCTTTTCAAATTGACTGATAACCAAGGATTCCCACAGTGAGTCAGATGCATCAAGGGGAAGGTCTTCGACTCCACGAATAAACAGCAGAAACATTCCCAACTCATATAGAGATGAGACATCAGAATACCTAGCACTAAGAACCTGCAATGTTGTCACACGCACAGCCTTAACACCAAATACGCTTTTAGAAATGTTGGGGAGTTCAACTTATCATCAATGATAAGGTTCAAAACAACATAGATACCTGTCTGAGATATATATCATCCAAATCAATGGTGTGACGGAGGCTTTTATTTCACAGAGGGTAGTGAGGCATATTCTCCACGCGAAAACTCTCTGGATAGAGGCTCAAGAAATAGATCTATGCCCTTATATCATAATACGTATAGAGAAGAACTTCAAAAAACGCAAAACCATAGAAAACTGAAGCACACCAAAATATATTCCTTCGTAAGGCAACCAGACAATCGTGCTCCACCCTATCCTTTTACTACTTCGACTTGGAGTTACTGGCCATCAATCTGATATAATTGGGGCGATTGCATCATGCAAGGATGATTGCTGATAGTTTGATCATCAAGGGTTTGAAACAACTCAATAAAAGCAATCAAGCATACAAAGTAAGATGTGAACTTACTCGGGGATTGAAATTGCTGTAGAACTGAATGATTTCTATTGTAAATCAAGAACTCCTCCCAGTCGTCAAGGGTCATGGTATTGGAGAACAACGCGACATAGGATTCCAGATGGAAGGATGGATCAATTTTAAGTAAAGAGGTTCAAAACGTTGATGCAATGATGATCCCAAAACACCGAATGATCATGTGCATGCACAACAATCCAATTCATGTTCCAGTGATGAATCTATCAATGGATCAATCTGCTGCTGTCGCCAGTGCAACACTAGATCATTGAGTTCATCTTGATCAATCAAAAAAGAATCATGCCCGTGGGGACCTTCCAAAATCTCAAGATTCGCTTGAGGCAATGTACTATATAGTTCTTCCTGCTCCTGCAGTGGATATAAGATGTCGGAACGAATTCCAATAACCAGTGCATGTTGATCCAGAGATGCAAGGACTTCTTGATAGGTGAACCCATCATGCGAAATATCATGGGTATCCATCAAGCGAGTAAGATATACATAGCAAGATGGATCAAACCTGTTCACAAGTTTATCACCATGATGCTGAAGCCAGGTGGCTGTTTGGAATGAGCCATGCTGGTTTTTGTCCCGCCCAAATTTCGCTTCAAAGGATTCAAAGGAACGATAGGACACCATGGCCATCATTCTGGCGGCGGCTAAACCACTCGTAGGGGGAGCATTCAAATCGTACATTCCATCGTTCCAGTCGGGATCTGCATAAATCGCCTGTCGCTGAGCTTCACTCCAACCGATGCACCATGATGAATGACGTGCTCCAACGGCAATCGGTACCATGCCACGAATATAATCTGATCCGTATTGAGCCCATTCCAGAACCTGCATCCCTCCCATGCTTCCACCAATCGCAAATGCGATTTTTTGGACTCCCAAACGATCCAAGAGTACTTTATGAAGCCTTACCGTATCTCGAATTGTCGCCTGGGGCAAAGAAAGACCGTAGGCCTTTCCTGTAGATGGGTTAACGGAAATGGGAGATACTGTCCCATAGGGAGACCCAATCACATTGGCACACACGACAAAATACTTATCGGTATCCAGTGCCTTGCCTGGGCCAACACACCCGGACCACCATGATTGAGCATTCGGCGAGCTCGTCAAAGAGTGTCCGACAACAATGACATTGTCACCGGTGTCATTAAGGGTCCCCCAACGCTCATATCCAACGGTGATGTTATTGAGGACATCCCCACTCTCCAACTCAAAGGATGGTATGATAGAAATTCTTGGCATCAGAGTCAATGGCGGCGTACCCAAGTGGGTACGCCGCTTTAGTGATCCTTCGTTAAGCAAGGACTGACTGACCTACCGAATGCAATGCATTCGCAAAATCAGACTTGATATCATCAATATGCTCTATCCCAACAGAAACACGAATCAAATCCTCAGTTACACCTGCAGCGACCTGTTCTTCCTGAGCTAACTGCTGATGGGTCGTAGACGCAGGATGAATGACCAGAGTCTTGGCATCTCCAACATTGGCAAGATGGCTGGCAAGTTTCGTGTTATTGACAAATGACTGACCAGCTTCTAATCCTCCCTCTACGCCAAATGAGAGTACAGGACCGAACCCATTGCGAAGATACTTATGAGCATTGCTATGATAGGGATGTGACTCCAATCCAGGGTAACTGACCCATGATACTTCAGGGCGATTCTGAAGCCATCTGGCAAGTTCCAGAGCATTATCGCAGCTACGCTGGACCCGTAATGAAAGTGTTTCAAGGCCTTGAAGTAGCAAGAAAGATCCGAATGGATTCTGGCATGGCCCAAAATCACGTAATCCTTCAACACGGGCACGTATAATGAACGCTAGATTTGCTCCCAGAACCCCCTGAGGGCCAAAGACATCCCAAAAACTCAAGCCATGATAGCCTGGTGATGGCTCGGTAAACGTAGGAAATCTACCATTATCCCATGGAAATGTACCTGCATCTACAATGACCCCTCCGATCGTGTTGCCATGTCCACCAATCCATTTTGTAGCACTGGCAACCACAATGTCTGCACCGTACTCGATCGGGCGTGCAAGATAACCGGCTGCTCCAAACGTGTTGTCCACCACAAGAGGAACACCCTTCCTCTTGGCAACTTCAGCAATGGCTTCAAAGTCTGGAACGTTGAACTTGGGATTCCCGATGGTTTCAAGATAAATTGCCTTGGTCCGGTCGTCAATGAGGGCTTCAATGGAACGTGAACTATCGCCATTGGCAAACCGCACACTGATTCCCAGTCTCGGTAAAGAGATCTTGAACTGATTGTAGGTGCCACCATACAGATAACTGGAGGACACAATGTTGTCTCCTGCTTCTGCCAGAGTAGACAGAGCGAGAAACTGTGCTGCCTGACCACTGGATGTTGCCAGTGCGGCAAGCCCCCCTTCAAGCGCTGCAATTCGCTTCTCAAATACATCATTAGTCGGATTCATGATCCGAGTGTAGATGTTTCCGAACTCCTTGAGTGCAAACAGATTGGCACCATGATCCGTGTCATTGAAGACGTAGGATGTCGTGGCGTAAATCGGCACTGCACGAGCATTCGTTGCAGGATCAGGCTCCTGCCCGCCGTGAACTTGAAGGGTCTCAAAGTGAAGAGATTGACCGTTTTGTGACATGAAAATAAAAATTTGATGAAAGGTGAATGATAAGTGATGCACGAAACGCCCTTCATCAAAAAGTTCTGGTCTTCCCTTAGATGCCTCTTCTTGGTAGGATGGACGGAAGAGGTTGGACTGAAACCTGAGTGGTTTACGCCCTTCCGCTCATCTATCCCCAGTATATCGGGGCAGGAAGTGGCACCTTCCGCACAAGGAGTCCAAACCTTGCGGGGGGTTGCCAGGGTTTCTAAGGGCCTGAACCCTCCACCCTTCTTGATGAACTGCGTTTTCACGCATATCTAATATACAACAAAAATTAATAAAAGTTGCATTTTTGTGAAAATTTTGTGAAAATAGTGTCGATTTGTTGTCATATTTATGACCCGGGGAAATAGCTAAGGTCTAAGATAACCCCTTCTGCGACTTGTGTTACGTGTATCTCTATGATCTGTAATAGATTAAAACTATTCAAAAAATGGGGGAACGATTTAGTCACAAGACTAATTCGTCCGAAAATACTGCAAGTCAACGAAAATGAGGAAAGCCACATTAATCTTCAAGTCATGTGTTCGTATCATCAGGAAAAAAGAACTTGCGCATCACTGGTCTTTTCTTGATAAACACGGTGAAAAACTACCGGCACATGCAATGATGGCATTCAAGTATTGGGAATACGAGATCCAATATTACTCTCTCAATGTTCTTCGTGATGTTAGCCTACATTTAGCGGCTCATGGCTCAATTTGGAGGCCTTTTCTCAAAGATTCTGAGCTTACCCCATCAATGAAAATGGAAATTGAATCCGTTCTCAAAGATGTGAATGATCTCATTGTGTCATCCCATGCCAGTTTTAACCAAGTAAAATCTCAATTGCGTCATCTGCAATCTCTTGTCCTTTTGTCAGATGAAGATTCTATTTCCATTGAGGCTGTCCCAACTCCTGCTTTTGAGATTGTCTCTAAAGCAGAAGTTCAGGTCGGCACTTTTACTGGCGCTAAAATTCCACTCTCCAGACATGGAGAAGGTACTCAAAGCCTTGCAGTTTTGATGCTATTTTCGCTTTTCTGAAAAGTCATCCGAAAAATACTTCAATTTTAGCATTGGAGGAACCAGAAGCTCATCTACATCTATCAGCAACCCGAATTTTATGGATGCTCATTCAAGATTTTGCACATCAACGAATAATTTCAACCCACAGCGGTGAACTCATTTCAGGTGCAGAAATGGTGATATTAGACATCTATCCCGAACCTCCGATGGAATTCAGGCATTTCAAATATCTAATGATCATTTATCTGACGAGAAAACCTTGAAATTCAATCACCATATTAGAAGAAGTAGAGGAGAATTGTTGTTCGCACGTTGCTGGTTATTAGTAGAAGGGCAAACTGAAGTATGGATTTATGAAGCAGCCGCTCAAACTTGTAACATTGATCTCCATCAAGCAGGCATCCTATTCGTTGAATTTCAACAATCTGGTGGAGTAGAAATGCTCGTCAAAGTGGCTAATTCCTTAGGAATTGAATGGTACTGTGTTGGAGATAACGATCATGAGTCTTCTAAAATTTAAAGCACGTCACTATTTTCGAGAAAAAAGTGTCCCTCATCATCGTATAGGGTGGTTTGACTAGCAGAGGTAGGAAACGACTTATGAAGTCTACCAATGGGGGGTTGATCAACGAAATCGAGTACCCGTAGGACATTAGAATCGTGCCGACATCGTGACTCTAAACCCCCGTTAGATGGAACAGCAGATAGTTCCACGAAGTGCATTAGACTTTGAATTGATGAAAGTTTGAACCAGTTCAACATTACGTAGTAGCACGCATGTTAAGAATCTTAAACATGAAATTTTCATGATACCTCAAGATGTTGAGAAAGTCTGCAAAACCAAGGTGGAACTTCTTGCTGCACTTCAAGATGTAGAAGTATCTGACGAAGTGTGGATTGAATTATCTAACATCGTGGGTAAATTCTTTGCCCAACGAGCAACATTGAAAGCCAATCAAGTTGTAGATAAAGAAGCCTGGACTGAAGATGATTTTCACCGTCTTGTACATACGCACATGCGTACTCCTTACCGTCCTTGAACAATGTGCCTCCGATCCGTAATTGATACGAACATTCTTCTAGTCTCAATTTCGGACAAATCACCTTATCATTGGATTTATGATGGGCTACATAAGGGTTTCTATTCCCTATTATTAGTACGCAGATTGCTCTTGAATACGAAGAAGTAATTGGGCAAAAAATGGGACAAAGCACAGCCTCAGATGTGATTGAAGCCCTTGAATGTCTTTCTAACGTATTGCTTATCTCTAAACACTATCAATGGAACATGATAAAATCTGATCCAGATGATAACAAGTTTACGGATTGTGCAGTTGCCGGAAGAGCTGACTGTATAGTAACCTACGATAAGCATTTCAAAGAACTGAATCAAACTCATTTCCCTTCTATCTCAACGGTAACTCCCGAAGAATTCAAAATCTTACTGAATAGTCCATCTTGAATGATGTGTTGCGGTCTATAACTATCAATGCAAGGTTTTGCCCATTTTTTCACTTAGAAACAATTCTTAATTAATTCTTTCGACCGCCAATTCATCTTTTCTACACAGGTTTGTATATCCGAACATTTCGTAATGCGAGAAGAAATTAGTTACACCAATCAAAACGATATAGTGCAGTTGATGGACATTAGTCTTCAAGTTGATACTCCTGAGCTATCCAAGGACAACACAAACAGTCCTCCACTTAACTTTAACCTTTTTGTACTATGAACAACCTACAACCTTTCTCTGTATCGGGAGAATATCCATGCGAATCAAGTTCCTATCAAAATACGAAATGATGCTACATCTCAAGTACGCGATGCTATTTTCATGCTAATCAAAGATCTCGGAATGAGTCCAATCAAATGCGTGATGCAGTATGTGGAGTCCTTCTGGTTCGCTCACCTGCGGGGCAAATCCCCCACTCCCTTCGTTGGTAAAGCAATAAATCCTGATAAGTAAGCATCGGCGTGTCGTGCCGCTTCACGGCCTTCACTGATTGCCCATACCACTAAGGACTGTCCTCTACGAGCATCCCCCGCAGCAAAAATTCCGGGCATATTCGTCTGATACTGATGATCCGTCTTAAAATTACTGCGTCGGTCAAGTTTAATCCCAAGAGGATCCGCGATACCATCTGACTCGGGTCCGCTGTATCCAATGGCAAGAAGAACCAAATCAGCTGGCCAGTCTTGATGGGTATCTGGATGTTCAATAATTTTCTGCCCCTTGAACTCGGTCCGAACCGTTTTCAAACTTTTCACTTGACCATGTTTGCCCATAAATTCCTTGGTCATGATACTCCAGTGACGATCACCGCCTTCCTGATGCGAGGAACTGGTTCGAAGAACCATCGGGTAATAAGGCCAAGGTTGATGATCTGGACGCTCATCAGGAGGAGTAGGCAGGAGTTCAAACTGCGTTACAGACTTGGCACCCTGTCGATTTGCCGTCCCTACACAGTCGCTACCAGTATCCCCTCCACCGATGACGATGACATGTTTTCCAGCTGCATTGATCTGATGAATATTCTCCCGGCACAGATCATCACCTAGATTAAGCTTATTCTGTTGACGCAGATAATCAAATGCATAGTGAATTCCCGTTAATTTTCGTCCTCGTACGGGTAGATTTCGAGGCTTGGTGGCACCTGTACAAATGATCACAGCATCAAACTCCTGAAGGCGTGAACATGCATAAGAACCGCCTACATTGGCACGGGTGATAAACTGAATCCCGCTTTTTTTCAAAAGATCCAAACGACGATCCAAGACCCATTTCTCTAACTTAAAGTCAGGAATCCCATAGCGGAGGAGCCCTCCAATTCTGTCATCCCGTTCTAATACGGTGACGCGATGACCCGCTTGATTCATCTGATCAGCAGCCGCGAGCCCCGCAGGACCTGAACCGATGACCGCGACCTGCTTCCCAGTCCGCCGAGCAGGCTGTTGAGGCTTTACCCATCCCTCACGAAATGCATACTCAATAATTTCCTGCTCAATCTGCTCAATCGTCACAGGATCGTCAATGATGCCAAGCACACATGCAGTTTCACAGGGGGCGGGGCAAATTCGACCGGTAAATTCTGGAAAATTATTGGTAGCCGTGAGTCGTTGATAAGCTGCTTTCCAATCTCCTTGATAAACAAGATCATTCCAGTCGGGAATGACATTCCCGAGCGGACAGCCAGATTGACAAAATGGAATCCCGCAATCCATACATCTGGCAGCCTGATGACGCAGACTCTCTTCCGCAAATGGTTCATACACCTCACGCCAGTCCTGAAGTCGATCCCCGACAGATCGATAAGCAGGCAGCTCCCGCTGATACTCAATAAATCCGGTCGTTTTTCCCATGATGGTTATGCAGCAATGGCCACCTGACTATTTTCTTTGGAGAGACGCTCTAATGCGTTTCGATATTCTATCGGCATGACCATTACAAAATCTTCTAAGATGCTCTCCCAGTTCTCTAGGGTCCACTGGGCGGCAACACTTCCAGTCAATTGCAAGTGATTTTCGATCATGATCTTCAACTCGCGGATATTCTCAGGTTGATCTACAGGCAACAACTCCACCGATTCCATATTGCAGCGTCCATTTCTGAATTCTTTTGTGCCATCAACAACATAAGCAATTCCTCCACTCATACCCGCGGCAAAGTTTCTGCCCGTTTCTCCAAGAACAACAACACGCCCCCCCGTCATATACTCACATCCATGGTCCCCGACGGCCTCCACAACAGCAAGAACTCCACTATTTCTGACACAGAACCGTTCACCAGCCCCCCCATGAATATAGGCTTCTCCACTCGTAGCCCCATAGAATGCTACATTGCCAACCGTGATATTTCGATGGGGTGTGTATGTGGCTTGAGGGGGAGGAGAAATGATGAGTTTTGCACCCGAGAGTCCCTTTCCAAAATAATCGTTTGCATCCCCAAGAATATTGAACGTGATCCCCCTTGTTGCGAACGCTGCAAAGCTTTGACCTCCTGAGCCAGTACAATTAAACGTAATGGTGTCATCACTGAGTGGATGATCACGAAAACGCTTGGATATTTCGTGACTTAGCATGGCACCAACGGTTCGATTGGTGTTTCTTATCTCAATGTCGGCCAAAACATGTTTTCTGTGATTCAATGCAGGTTTGGCGAGTTGGATGAGCTCATGATCCAGTGCACCATCAAGTCCATGATCCTGTACAGTGGTGCTAAACTTCTGGAGGATCTTGGGCACCTTCGGGTGGACAAGGATTTTAGATAGATTCAGGTGACGTGCCTTCCAGTGCGTTATATTGCGCCGTGGTTTCAGGAGATCTACCCGCCCACACATTTCCTTGAGGGTCCTGAATCCAAGCTTCGCCATAATCTGCCGAAGCTCTTCGGCAACAAAATGCAAGTAGTTCACCACATGCTCTGGCTCCCCTGCAAATTTTTTGCGAAGTTCTGGGTCCTGAGTTGCAATCCCGACGGGGCATGTATTGAGATGACATTTTCGCATCATAATACATCCTAATGCCACCAGTGGGGCGGTTGCAAATCCAAATTCGTCCGCTCCCAATAGTGCGGCAATAGCAACATCCCTGCCGGTTTTCATTTGACCATCACATTCCACAACAATACGGCTACGCAGTCCGTGGTTGACCAGAGTCTGATGGGTCTCAGATAATCCCAGCTCCCATGGAAGCCCCGCGTGCATGATAGATGTCTTGGGAGAGGCACCCGTACCACCATCGGTCCCACTGATCAGTACCACATCCGCTTTTCCCTTGGCGACACCAGCTGCAACCGTCCCCACCCCCACTTCAGAAACGAGTTTTACACTAATCCGTGCACTTGAATTGGCATTTTTCAAGTCATGAATCAGTTGTGCCAAATCTTCAATCGAGTAGATATCGTGATGAGGAGGTGGAGAAATCAGTCCTACGTACGGAGTTGAGTGCCGGAGTCGAGCAATCCAGGGATATACCTTGTTGCCTGGTAGTTGCCCCCCTTCGCCCGGTTTTGCACCCTGTGCAATCTTAATTTGAATTTCATCAGCACTTTCAAGATAATCAATGGTGACTCCGAACCTGCCCGATGCGACCTGCTTAATTCTACTGCGCCTCGGATTGTCTCGGCCATATCGCTCTGGGCCCTCTCCTCCTTCACCCGTATTACTCTTACCACCGATCTGATTCATCGCAATGGCAAGCGCCTCATGGGTTTCACCGCTAATAGAGCCATTAGACATGGCACCCGTCTTGAACAACTTCACAATTTCAGTCCAGGGCATGACCTCATCAAGATCAATAGACTCTGTATTTTTATAGTCAAAGGTCAAAAGCCCTCTGAGGGTATTGACATCGCCCTTGTTGATCTCATCAGAAAAAGCTTGATAGGAATGATGGGACTTGGATCGTGCAGCCTCCTGCATATTCGCTATGGCACTAGGAGAAAAAGCATGACGCTCCCCTCCCCTGCGCCACTGATATTGTCCACCAACATCCAAAGGATAGATTCCAGAAATTTGTTTTTTAGGAAAAGCCTGCTCGTGACGCAGTTGGACTTCCTGAGATATGATATCAAGTCCAACACCTCCGATTCTTGATGAAGTTCCACAGAAATACTCGTTCACAAGATCCTCTCCAATTCCTAAGGCCTCAAAAATCTGTGCGCCCCGATAGCTCTGCAACGTTGAGATCCCCATCTTGGACATCACTTTCAGCAAGCCATATCCTATGGAATAGATATATCGGTCAACAGCCTCGGATTCAGATATGTCCATGATCCTCTGCTTGCAGACCAAATCACGAACCGTATCCAATGCGACATAAGGACAAATCGCTTCAGCTCCGTAACCAATCAACATGGCAAAATGATGGACCTCTCTGGGTTCTCCGCTATCAATGATCAATCCGCATCGCAGACGAAGTCCTTTTTTGATCAGGTAATGATGGACTGCACTTGTGCCCAATAACGCAGGAATAGGAAGATCATCCACCCCAGCACTCCGATCAGATAGCACCACCAGATGGCAACCTTGACTGATGGCCTGTGCTGCTTCCTCCTGAAGTCGTTCCAATGCCATAGAAAGTTGTCCTGCTCGAAAAGACATGTCCAAAGTAGCCACTCCTGGAATACCAGCATCAATGCTGGCAAGATCTGTTTCGGTGAGGATGGGTTGTTCAAGTCGCAACTTTGAACAGTGGCGTGGACCTTCATTGAAGAGATTCCCACTGCTACCCAAATTCATCGCAAGAGAGGTCACCATATACTCTCGGATGGCATCTAGGGGTGGATTCGTCACCTGGGCAAACAACTGCTTAAAGTAGTCGTAAAGGAGTCTTGGGCGATCAGAAAGAACAGCAAGAGGGGTGTCATTACCCATTGCTCCCAGCGGCTCTTTTCCTTGTTGCCCCATAGGAGCAATCAGCAAACGTAAATCTTCTAGAGTATATCCATACATCTGCTGATACTGGATCAACGAGTACTGCGAAGCTCTTGGTTCGCATGGAGGAAGGGAATCCAGCGTAGTTTGATGGTCATTGAGCCAAACTCGATAGGGAGCCCGGGTTGAAATTTGATCCTTGATTTCCTCGTCATCAATCAGTCGCCTCTCCTCCAAATCAATGAGAAACATGCGCCCTGGCTTGAGTCGACCTTTCTGTAGGACATTGGACTCAGCGATGTCACCTACGCCGGTTTCCGAAGCTAGAATGACATATCCATCCTTGGTGACGGTATAGCGGGAGGGGCGTAACCCATTACGATCCAACAATGCACCCGCGAAGCGGCCATCGGTGAAGAGTACATCAGCGGGACCATCCCATGGATCCATCAAGTTGCTGTGATACTGATAGAACGCACGCTTGTCGTCAGACATGTGTTCTGCACGCTCCCATGCTTCAGGAATGAGCATCATCATAGCATGTGGTAAAGATCGTCCAGTATGATACAACAGCTCTAGAGCATTATCTAGGGCCATAGAATCACTTCCTCCCTCACGAATGACGGGGACAAGTTTCTTAACATCTTCTCCAAAGTCTTCACTTCTGAACATCACCTCCGCGGCATGCATTTGATTGATGTTACCCCGCAGGGTATTGATTTCACCATTGTGACATAGAAAACGAAATGGCTGTGCCAATGACCACTCTGGAAATGTATTGGTACTAAAACGAGAGTGGACCATTGCGAGGGCACTTTTAAAGCGTGCGGAACCAAAGTCAGGAAAGTATTGAGTGATTTGGGTCGGCATCAGCATTCCCTTGTAGACCATGGTATAGCCCGAAAGACTTGCTACATAGGCCCCATCAAGGTGATGGGTAATTACATTTTTCTGGAAGATTTTTCGAATCACATAGAGTTGGCGTTCAAATGCTTGGGTGGTAAGAGTATTGTGGCGATGGATGAAACATTGCCAGATATGCGGCTCTGTTTCTTTGGCACTTGGTCCGATCGCGTTGGAATCCACAGGAACTTGCCGCCATGCAAAGATCTGGGTTCCAAAAGATGCAACGATCTCTTCAAGCAGTGTCTTGCATTGAGATTCATATTTTGCGGGAACGAAGAGTGTCCCAGCCCCATAGTCACCAAGGTCGGGAAGGTGTGAAACCTCCCGTTCAAAGAACTCATGGGGTAACTGGATTAGAATTCCAGCACCATCGCCCGTTGATTCATCACAACTGCAAGCACCTCTATGGTTGAGTTCTTCCAGTATTTGCAATCCTTTTTTGATGACTCCGTGCGATGGTGTTCCATCCACACGGCAGTACAGGCCGACACCGCAGGCATCGTGCTCAAATGCAGGATCATACAAGCCTTCAGATCTAATCATCTTTCGTTCGTTCAAATGAAGAACCCTCTATCACCTTGAAAAAGGTGAAGATTCTATCTTACTATAATAAGCAATTTTTTGTCCAATTTCATAAACATTATTTAGTGCAAAATTAATCCTTAAACGAAAATTTGGCTAATTAGTTTAATTATTGCTATTTTTATATAATTACACCTTAATTTTTACAGATATACTTTTATATACCCGTAAAAATTAAACTTGTTAATTTTCATCTTAACAGATTTTTAACAAATTTTTTTGTAACTTAATTGCGTAAAATGATTGGATTTTTCTTATCTTTGTTCAAAATGACACTATTTAGTGCGTTTTTGTTTGTTTTTGATGTTGAATCCACTCATTCTACCGAAATTACTTTTCACTAACTTACTTTCTTCGTTTTTTATGTTAAATCGTTTCTTTTTTTATCGCATTGCAGTGCTTGCTCCGCTTTTCCTCATACCTATGCTGAGTCAGGCTCAGTCAGTTAGTTTGGGGGCCGACTTTGTCAACCGCTATGTCTGGCGTGGTTATGATTTTGGGAATTCATTCAGTGTCCAACCTGATTTGTCTTTCAGTTCTGGTGGATTCTCTATCGGATCTTGGGCATCTTATTCAATTAGTGCAGATGGAGGTTCTGCTGATGAGCATGACCTGTATGCTTCCTATAGTATTGGATTGCCTAATTCTGGTAGTATTGATCTTATAGTGACGGATTACTATTTCCCTAACGGCGGGGATTGGAGTAATTTTGATAGTGACGGAGAAGGAGCACACTGGATTGAGCTCATGGGATCGGTTACGCTCCCAGAATCGTTCCCTTTAACCTTGGCCGCCGCCTTCATGGTACATAATGATCCCGATAATTCGCTCTATGTTGAGGGATCTGTACCGTTCTCCGTTGCTGATGTAGAGATGGGATTGACGTTGGGCCTGGTTGCTGGTAAAAGCGATTTTTATGGCGTGACGGGGACTCATTTAGTCAATTTGGGTATTTCTGCCGGCAAAGAAATCCAAATCACAGAATCCTTCGCATTGCCGCTATTCGCTGGGTATATCATTAATCCAGCCACAGATAAATCACACTTGGTCTTTGGGTTCTCCCTCTGATCATTCTTTTTTGTGTCAAATGATTGGAAGGTGTGCAGACAAACTCCGCTCTGCACACCTTCTTTGTGTTTAGTCATTCACCTGCCATACGCTGGTACATTGAATGTGCTGTAACTGTCTCTGGGGTTCAAGAGGAATTTTTTGTAATCTTTCAAATATTCATTCGCCTATCAACTCCTACTTGTGATGTATACTCCCCCTTTCTCCTTCTGACATTCTCGTGGTCTAACCATTTTATGGCCTCTCTACTGGCTCAGTAGTTCTACGATTCATTTACGAATTGCATACTTAAGGCAGGTTGTGTGTATACGGGGCTTATTATGATCTGCATAAATGACTGATACAGTTCTTGATCCCGTTTTTGAGATGGGCATTCCCCTTGTTGATCATCTCTCTCGTCAGGAGATTTTTGATCGCTACCGCCAAACGATTGGTGATGCTGCTAGAACGCATTGGCAAATCATCTACCTCAAAAGCCATGACAAACAATCTAAAGATATATCTGAGGTCACTGGATACAGCGTTAATGTGATCCGGAAGATCATCATCCGCTATAACGAGTTAGGTCCCGATGGATTTATTGAAGATAATGCCACCCCCGATCAAGTGAAGTCTGATTACCTCAGAAAAAGTAATGAACTGGATACCGCTCGGGTTGCCCAGCAGGAGATGCTTTCTGCTACCATCCCCGAACATCCAGAACTCAATATTGATGCTTTTCTCAAAACAGCTACTGAACTTAGTGGAGACTACTACGATTTCTTCCTTTCAAACGATGGAGTTCTCACGCTTGCCATAGGTGATGCTACTGGCCATGGAACCACAGCTGGCATGATGGTGGCAGCCACCAAAGCTCTCTTTCAAGGGTCAGCCAATGATTGCGATCTCATCGGTTTGATCCGTACGATGTCAAAAACCATTAAGAGCGTCAATCTTCCGAGTACCTTTATGCATCTGACTTTGGCACGCTATGATGCTGGGGTACTCAGATTGGTTGGAGCAGGAATGCCTCCCCTACTGATGTATCGAGATACGACGCAAACCGTTGAAGATATCGTACTCAAGGGAATGCCCCTTGGGAGCTATACCGAATATCCTTATGAAAAAGTAGAAGTTCCGTTTGCTCCAGGGGATACGGTTTTTTTCATGAGCGATGGACTGTTAGATCTCTTGAGTCCATGTGGAGAAAGGCTCCAGTTGGAACGAGTGAGGCAATTCTTCACTGAAGCTGCCAATCAATCCCCCAGTGAAATCATTGCTCATATCCGAAAAGGAGGAATTGCATGGCGAGCTGAACGCCCCTTGAAAGATGATGTGACCCTGCTGGTTTTACAGCGTAAGGCTGTCTCTTGAGAGAGTCATCACTGCGATTGATAGCGGTATTCATGGTGAACCCATTGATCCGATTACGAATGCAGGTGGGCTTGTCAAATTTTCATTTCTGTTTGATGTTACCCATGATTCCGAAACGCCAACGATGTTACATTGGATATCACACATTTTGATGATTCTGTATCTAAATTCATCTTTGTGCGTTCAAAGCGTTTCACTATCCTATTTATGATTTGTTGTGGCTATAATCATTGATGGCAAAGCCATTGCTTCCGAAGTGCGGGCAGAGATACGTGAAGATGTTGATCAATGGGTAGCACTTGGAAACGCCCCTCCCTATCTTGCAGTCGTCTTAGTAGGAGATAACCCTGCATCCGCATCGTATGTTCGTGGGAAAATTAAAGCCAGTCAAAATGTAGGAATTGCTGGGGATACGTTGACCTTTGATGCTATGATTTCTGAAGAGAAGCTTCTGGAGGTCATTGAAGATCTCAATTCCAGCCCCAAAGTGAATGGAATTCTGGTCCAATTACCCCTCCCAAATCATATCAATGCATCTTGTGTGATTGAAGCAATGGATCCAAATAAGGATGTAGATGGACTCCACACCGTCAATGCAGGCCGACTAGCCACAGACCAGACAGGATTTGTCCCATGTACTCCTGCTGGAATTATTGAACTTTTGCATCGATCAAAGATTCCCACTCAAGGGAAACATGCCGTCATTATCGGACGCTCAAACCTTGTAGGTCGACCATTGGGCAACCTTCTCTTGCAGAAGGTCAATAACGCTACCGTTACCATTTGCCACAGTCGTACGCAGAATCTACCAGACATCTGCCGTCAAGCCGACATTCTTGTTGCTGCCATTGGTCTTGCTGAATTCGTGACAAGGGATATGATCAAACCCGGTGCTACTGTCATAGATGTAGGCATCAACCGAGTTGATGATCCTTCCACTGCTCGCGGATATTATCTGACTGGTGATGTGGACTATCAAGCTGCCACAGAGGTTGCTGGTTATATTACTCCCGTCCCCGGTGGGGTAGGTCCAATGACGATTGCAATGCTCTTAAAAAATACATTGATGGCTACTAAGCAACAAAAATAATGCAAGTTGCACCGCAAGAAACTCAAGTTGCTGATACGACTCAGGTCGCAGATCCTGCATCCACAGCAAGCGACTCGCTAGCCCTCCTTAGTCCATCGGATACTGTTTCATCTGAGACAGTGACGCTTCCGCAGGCGTTCCTAGATGCAGGCACTCTTGTGTATCAGGGACGGTTTTCGGATGCATGGTCTGCTGTTTCCATAGATATTGCCTCTGGCATTGCTGGGTTGGCACCAAAAATTGTCGCAGCAATCGTCGTGTTCATCATCTTTTACATGGCATATCGGATCATCTTCAATGTGTTGCACCGAATCATTAAACGTAGTAATGCAATACAATCTGGATTGCAAACCTTAGTCATGCAATCATTTCGGCTACTATCGTTTTTCTTGATTGCTATTACAATTATGCAGACGCTTGGGATTAACCTCGCTGGTCTTATTGCAGGAATTGGAGTAGCTGGTATTGCCTTTGGATTTGCTGCACGTGATACTGTTGAAAACATCCTGTCTGGAGTGAGTATTTTAACCGACAAGGCATTCCGAATTGGGGATACTCTCATTGTTTCGGGCACCTATTGTGTCGTTGAAAACATCACTTTACGGACCACACGTTTACGAACACCCAAGAATGAAGTCCTGGTCATCCCGAATCAGCAGATGGCAAATGAGAGAATTCTCAATCACACGATTGGGGGAGATTTGAGAATTGAAATTCCCTTTTCCATAGCCTATAAAGAGCATCCCCAAAAGGCACGAGAAGTCGTTCTAGAATTGACCAAAGATGATCCACGACTACTGACCAACCCAACTCCTCGGGTCATTGTTGTAGCCTTAAATGATAGTAGTGTTGATTTAAGTCTATGGGTCTATGTTGCCGATCCCAAAGAAGAGCGTCAGATCATTTACTATTACACGGAAGCGATCAAGGATGCCCTAGACAAAGCTGGTATTGAGATCCCATTCCCTCATATTCACCTAGTACAAGATTAATCTTACTCCACTCTATTGATCAATACTGATGTCTTGCCAGCGAATCTATCCACCAGTTTCCTGCTTTTTCCCTGTATTGAAATATCAGGTTTCAATAGAGCGATATCATGAAATCGGTTGATTTGTTTTGTGGAGCCGGGGGACTGAGTGCGGGGTTAAAACTTGCAGATATTAATGTAGTTGAAGCGTACGATAACTGGTTACCCGCAATTAAAACCTATCGAACAAATTTAGGTGAAAATGCTGAGGTGTTAGATATTTCCGATATTGAATCCACTGTAGAACATATCTCTGCTCACAGCCCCGATCTCATTGCTGGATCTCCCCCGTGCCAAGATTTTTCTACTGCTGGCAAACGTAAGGAAGGTGAAAGGGCTAATTTAACGATCTCATTTGCTCAAATTGTATCTATATGTCTACCCGCAATCGTACTCATGGAAAATGTGCCACAGGTTAGACTTAGCAACACCTACCGCATAGCAAAAAGTATTCTTGAAAAATGTGGCTATAGATTTGCTGAATTGGTACTTGATGCTAGTTATTTTCGGATCCCTCAAAGTCGAAAACGTTTTATTATGGTTGCTTGGTTGAACAATGACAAAGCACCTGAAACATTTTTGAATTACCTGTCTCAGAATTCTTCTCCAAAAAAAAAATGACCGTAAAAGAATATTTGGGTGACGAAATTGATATTGAGCATTATTACCGCCACGCTCGTAATTATTCGCGTCGTGCAATCTTTACAGTCTACGAACCATCACCAACAGTCCGCGGCGTGAATCGACCGGTTCCACCTAATTATCAACAAAATCATTTAGATAGTACATCACCTACTTCGGTGCGACCACTAACCTCATTTGAACGCAGTAGAATTCAAACATTTCCTGCCACTTGGAACTGGGGGAGTAACATTAGAGATCGCAATTCCAAAGTTGAGATGTTAATTGGAAATGCTGTTCCAGTAAAATTGGCTACAATCATTGGCAAGGGAATCGTTAATGCTAGCTCCGTCTGATTCTCCCCAACTGTATGGACTATCAAGTGCCAATTCAAGCAGAAGCGGGATTGATTTATGGGGGAAAAATCAATTTAATACTACGTTTCCTCTTTCTCTATGTCTATACATGAGAGATAAGTCGGTTAATCCTGTTTCAATCATTTGCTCTGATGGAAGAATTTCTTCGAATGATCAACACTGGGACATGAATCAAGTGATTGGCTCTGAAGACGCATATTATCATTTCGAGAAATCACTGGATGATTTCTTAACATTTTATACCGATGTTACTTATACGAAAAAAATTGATATCGTAGTACAATGCAAGGGGGGAGCGTCTTTCCCTTTGGAGGTGAAGTTGACGGTGATACCAGATAGTAGTACTGTCTCAGACCCTGAAAATCTCTGGGGACCTGAAATGGTCATCCGACCTGTTACCTCCGCTCATGCTATGATGAATGTAGCTCACCATGTGATAAAAGAAGAGCACCAATCAATTAGAAATGATATTGTATCAGCACTCAAATCTGGCTACGAGTCTATTACAGACTGGAACAATACCGCAGAGATAATTAACAATTCTAATCAACTCAGCCACTCATTGGAAAAGGCATTGCTATGTGCTGAACAAATCCAGAATCCCTTTTTGATCCAGCCAATCTGGAAAACCGCAGGACAAAGTCTCACCCTTAGTGAACAATGTTTTGATATTTTCGTGTGGTCTGATGTATCTGTAATGATGATTCCTTTGGAACTTTTAAAATCATCTCGTATCATAAGTAAAGTATCAAGAAGCTTAAGAGAGGTTGCTCGGAATGTTAGAGCATTGTATGATATTCTCACGAAAGAAGATTATAACTACAGTTTAATCTACAAGGAGATGACATTGGGCCTTCAAACAAGCAAATCTTTTCAGTTTCTGGTCGTACTCTGAGAAATTTTATTCGTCACGAAAGGATCCGTCGTCCAAATGTTTCCGTGATGTCCTCAACCAATTGATTTTGAATTCGGGTCATCTTGGATTAAAACCTGAACGGCGTTTTGATGCAGCCGTATTGCTTCGCATGACTTCTCAAATAGATCTATGATTTGATGCCTCCCAATCGGTACAAGACTGGGCATACTATTTTGGAGAAGATATGCCTGTGAAGTATCCAATGCAAATTTTGATCTGTCCACTTCCAGTAATCGAGTTCATAATATCATTTGCCAATGATGATAGAAAAATGATTATTGGATTTTATTCCACCCCTCCGAATTAAAATGTAATCAGAAAATCCAGCAAAACCTGCTAATTTTGTAAAAAATCCCATTGAATCCAACCTTTTGGATGATGTCCATAATCACATACATCAGGATGTAGACATTCAGCGATGATTTCTGCAGATTCAACGACTCTTGGACCTGGGCGGTTGAAGTACTGATTCCCATCGGTAATATAGACTCGGTTATTTTTTACGGCCGGTAAATCTTTCCACTTCGGATGGGAGGTGATCGGTTCCATTTCGTTTAGACAACGATCAATATCAAAACCACATGGCATAACAGCAATCACATCAGGCTTCGCCATCACCAAGTCCTCCATTGTAGTGTAGCCTGAATGCTTTCCTGGCTGACTTATGAGATTCTCACCACCGGCATATTCCACGAGAGTAGGCACCCAGTTAGCGGCAATCATGAGTGGATCCGTCCATTCAATACATGCGACTGATGGCTTATAGCTGATAGAGCTGGTTTGAGCCCGTAATGATGTGAGTCTATCTTTAAGCGTCCTCACTAACGAAATCCCTCGTTCAGTTGATCCTAATGCATTTGAAACGCTTTGAATATCAGCCCATACATCTTCAAGAGACATGGGTTCAAGGGAAACAATTGCGGGGGCTGAAGATACTAATTTACATACGGCCTCTTCTACATCTTTGAGACTCACCGCACAAACTTCACACTGCGTTTGGGTAATAATGATGCTTGGTGAAAGTTGATCAAGCAGGTCTGAATCAACATTATAGACCGATAATCCTTCTCCTACAATCTCTTTGACCTGCAGATCAATCTGAAGACTTGAAGAATGGGTCACTACTTTTGAAGATGAGCATACAGGAATGTTCTGAATGGTCTCTGGAAAATCACATTCATGTGATCTGCCAACAAGACATTCCTTATAGCCAAGTGCACATACAATTTCGGTTGCACTGGCAATCAGTGATACGATCCGATGATCCATCAGGATAAGGTGCTATGCTCCAATAGCATCAAGAGATAGGAGATTTCTTGGCTTTTTTTCATATCCAAATACTCTCATTTATCTTCTGAGAAGTGATCACCTAATGACCAAGTGAACATACCTATACCTATCAAGCATTTTGATAACGAAATCATCTGAAAAAGGTCTGTACCGGTAAAACATTAGATTTTGTCTCTACTGCTTTATGAATAGTGTTAACGTAACAATGATAGTCGTATTCAAAGACATGGATGGTGGTCATACGGATACGAACTATTTAGGAGAGGGGGTAAGAATCACCCGAGAAAATAGATCAGGTTGAAGAAACTGTGATGCAAAGTCCTGAAGATCTTCTGCAGTCACCAACTCTAACTCTTCAAGAGTGTCCTCAATGGATATCACTCGTCCAAAATATAACTCCTGCTTACCAAGGCGCATCATTCGATTGGACATACTCTCTAACCCAAGTATAATCCCTCCTCGTGCTTGCTCCTTGGCTCGTGCTAAAACTCGTTGGGTTACCGGCTGTTGAGCTAAACGCTCAAACTCCCGAAATATCAACCGAATAGAGTGCTGAATTTTTGATGATGCTAACCCTAAGTAGACTCCAAAATCTCCACAGTCTGAATGCATATTCACGAAGGAATAGATATTGTAGCAAAACCCATATCGTTCGCGAATTTTTTGGTTTAGTCGGCTTGAACTTCCTCCACCCAAAATGAGATTCATCAACTCAAGAACAGCCCGCCGCTTGGAATGAATCGAAATTCCTAATCGTCCTAAGATGAGATGGGCCTGCTGAATCGGACGAGTCAAGGATACTTCTTGGGGACGATAAGAACATGATTTAGCATCATGAGCACTATTCACGTTAGATGGCCTCAATTCTTTGAATGCTTTTTCTACACTTTTGACCAATACCTTATGTTGGATATTTCCAGACGCTGTGACCACGATCTGATTCGGAATGTATTGCTTTGAAACATATTCAAAAAGATCGTCCTGTTGAATCTTTGAGACGGTATCTGGATAACCAATGATCGGACGACCAATACTCTGATATGGGTAAATAATGGATTCAAACTCATCTACAATATACTCCTCCGGGGTGTCTTCGTACATCTTCATCTCCTCAAGAACAACGCTTTTTTCTTTCTCAATTTCGTGAACAGGAAAGATGGGGGATGTCACTAAATCACAGGTGGAGTCAACTCCTCTGGTTAAATGACGATCCAGTGATCGTGCAAAATAGCATGTATGCTCTTTGGATGTAAATGCATTGATATAGCCACCGACCGATTCCATACGGTTAGCGATCTGATGCATTCTACGCTTTTTGGTGCCTTTGAACACCGCGTGCTCTACCAAGTGACTGATTCCAGCCATATGCTCTGGATCATTACGACTACCAGAGTCAACCCAAACTCCAACAGCTACTGACCTAACCGTAGGAATCAATTCACTGAGAATACGTACACCACTGGGTAGTGTCGTTTTGTTGATCACAGCTATGACTAATCAATACGATCGACGAGATCCACGATTCCTTCCACCTCCTCTGCCACCACCTCTCCCACCACGATGTTGAGGATGCCGGCCTGGTCTTGAAGGACGATCACCACCTTGTCTGGTATGTGCTGGGCGAGGAACCGTGACTTTGTGACTGAGTCGGAGACGACCGCGATCACGAATCTCCATGAGTCTGACTCTCAGTTTATCTCCAACCTGAACAAAATCACGCGGATGATCAACCCATTCCCATGAAAGTTCACTCTTGTGAACCATGCCTTCCTTCCCAGGAAGAATTTCTACAATTACACCAATATCAGTGATACTTCGAACAGTTCCTTCATACTCCTCACCTATCACGGGCATTACAACCAATGAACGAATAATCTCAATCGCCTCATTCACCGAACTTTCGTCTGAACCAGCAATGGTCACATACCCTAGATTATCTCGTTCTTCAATCTCAATCACGACACCCGTATCCGCCTGGATTCCTCGAACTGTTTTTCCACCTGGACCAATCACTGCTCCAATCAGTTCGCTGTCAATGGTAATTTGGGTCAATCGTGGGGCATGGGGGGACATATGCTCACGAGGTGCGGCGAGTGTTTGATCCATGATGTTGAGGATATGTAACCTTGCCTCACGAGCCTGCATTAATGCCTGAAGCATCAACTCCTGCGATAATCCACTGATCTTGATATCCATCTGACATGCAGTGATTCCATCACGTGTCCCAGTGACCTTGAAATCCATATCTCCCAAGTGATCTTCCGTTCCCAAAATGTCCGTCAAGACAACATGTCTGGTTTCATCAGCAACCATCCCCATGGCGACTCCTGCAACAGCTTTGCGAACGGGCACGCCAGCGTCCATCAGAGCAAGACTTCCCGAACACACGCTTGCCATGGAGGAGGATCCATTCGACTCCAAAACATCCGCATTAATACGGACGGTATAAGGGAATTCTTCTTGATCAGGAATCATCCCCTGAAGGGCACGCTCGGCCAAGTATCCATGACCAATTTCACGCCGGCTGGCACCGCGCAAAAACTTGACCTCGCCCGTGGAAAAGGGCGGAAATTCATAATGCAAAAAGAAATGCTTATCCTGCTGATCAAAAATTTGATCCACGGGTTGCTGATCGCGCGTCGTGCCCAGCGTAACCGATGCCAAGACTTGAGTTTCTCCTCTTGTAAAGATGGATGATCCGTGTACTCGAGGAAGATAGCCAGCTTCACACCAGATGGCACGCACCGATTCTGGATCTCTGCCATCAATACGCTTCTGATCTGCTAAGACCATTTCACGCATTACATCACGCGAAACGACCGCTGCTGCCAACCGAATCTGATCTTCCATGGATGGATCAGACTCGGATTCATTGGCTGTAAGGGTTTCTACAGCTTCGTCCACTAGATCTGAAAGTCCTCCATAGAATCTATTTTTCTCATATGGAGCACGAATATGGGCATCCACCTTCTTGTGTAACAGATCGCGAACTCGGCTGACCATTTCAGGATCAGGAGATTCAACTTCATACTGTTGGGGCTCTATCGTACCATGAAGAGATTCATACTCAGCGATAAGGTCTATCTGAGCCTGACAGATTTTTTTGATCACCTCATGAGCCGTTGCCAATGCATGAACCACATCCTGTTCAGAACATTCATCCATCTCCCCCTCCACCATCATGATAGCATCCATTTTGCCAGCAACCACTAGGTTAATGTCACTGGATTTTACCTGTTCAATGGTAGGGTTAACCACAAACATGCCATCTATTCGCCCTATACGAACTTCGGCAATGGGGCCATCAAAAGGCGATCCAGAGAGCATTAGGGCGGCAGAAGCTCCAAGTCCGAAGAGCATATCTCCATCATGCTCGTTGTCAGCTGAAATCACCGATCCGATGAGCTGAACATCATTGCGGTATCCATCTGGAAAGAGCGGGCGAATCGCACGGTCTACAAGACGAGATGTAAGGATCTCTTTATCGTTGAGCCGTCCTTCCCGTTTGATAAATCCTCCTGGAATTTTTCCACCTGAAGAAAATTTTTCTCTATAATCAACAGTAAGTGGGAAGAAATTTTGTCCTGCACGGGCTGAATCGTTGATCACGGCTGTTGCCATGACCATGGTATCTCCACACCGGACGATGACTGCACCTCCCGCTTGCTTGGCGAGCCGACCGGTTTCCATGGATATTGTTTTGCCCGGCGCATAGTCTACCTGCGCCGTAATAGCTGTGGGTTTCATCTAGTTGTAAAATTAAAGTGACACTGAATCATCGGTTGAGATTCAGTGATCATCACTTATTTGCGTAATCCTAACGCTTTGGTGATATTCCGATAACGCTCAATATCTTTATTCATCAGATAGTTGAGCATTCTGCGACGCTTTCCAACAAGTTTCAAGAGCCCGCGTCGCGTGGCGTGATCTTTCTTGTTCTTCTTGAGATGCTGAGTGAGGTGACGAATGCGTTCTGAGAAGATCGCAATCTGTACTTCGGCAGTGCCCGAATCATGCGGGCCTTTGCCATATTTTTCAGCAAAGTGTTGTGTCTGTTCTTTGGAAATCATAAGTGAATGAAAAATGGCCTTGTCTACCATTACATCCCAGCCGAATGCCCACCATGCAAGGCCGTTCACGGTGTATCAAAGATTGGCCGACTAAGATGAATTGTCGGATTTTACGTGAGACAATGGATGTTGTTCCAAAATCTTCCGAGAGATGATTTCATCGTGGCCCATTGCCTCCTGAAGCTCTTGTAGTGAATCAAACTTTTTTTCTCCCCGAATCCGATCAACAAAATGCACCGTAACTTTCTGACCATAAATTGAACGTGAAAAATCAAACAGATGAACCTCAATATGTACGCCTTGACTGCCCTCAATAGTTGGTCGTACGCCGATACTCAACATCCCCCCCTTCATGTCGCCTAGCCCCTCCACCCGCACAACATATATTCCGTGAGCCGGAATGATTTTGCTTGCATCATCCAACGATAGATTCGCGGTTGGATAACCCATGCCACGGCCACGACCATCTCCTGGAATCACCGTTGCTGTGAAGGAGTATGGATAGTTTAACAGATTCTGAGCAGATGCGACATTGCCATCTTTCTGAAGAAGAGATCGAATTTTACGCGAGGAAACTACTACATCATCAACGACATGCTGCGGAATCACATCTATATCAAATTGATATAGGCGACCCAGTGAAACCAGCAGATCTACGTCTCCTTTACGATCTCGCCCAAATCGATGGTCCTCCCCTACCACAATCGTTTGCAGTCCAATGTGCCTGACAAGAATATCCGTCACAAATTCTTCTGCACTAAGATGTGAGAATTTCTTCGTGAATGGAATCACGACCATGCGACCAAGACCCAGGGAATCCAAGATAGATGCCCGCTCCTGGATGGTCGTTAATTTTAACATGGGCTGTTGCAGTAAAACTTCGCGTGGGTGTGGATCAAACGTAATGAGAGTGCTGAGTCCATTTTCAGACTGTGCCCTTTGAATCAGATCACTGACAATTTTCCTGTGGCCCAGATGAATGCCATCAAATGTGCCCACCGTTACGATGCTCTCCGTTCTTTGAGTCACCGCAGAGAGTCCCTGCTCCAAGATCATATCTTTTCCAAAACGTGTATCATCTGTTGCATGGTCAATGCCTGTTCAACGTCATACTCTCCAATGGATGTACGTCGCAGCTCAATCAGATGGGCACCAACATGTAGATGCTGACCAATATCGTGTGCGAACACTCTGATATAGGTGCCTTTACTGCATTCCACGCGAAAATGTACATCTCCCCCATTAATATTGAGGATTTCATTTGAATAAATGGTAATGGTGTTTGGCTGACGGGTTACGACCTCTCCTCGCCTTGCCTTTTTGTACAGGCGTTCACCTTTCACCTTGACAGCCGAATACATGGGAGGAATCTGCTCTACCGCTCCCGTTTGATGTGCAAAAGCGGTGTGAATTTGTTGGCTGGTAAGATGATCAATGCTCTGTGTTGAGATGATCTCTGTTTCAGAATCCATGGAGGCTGTTGTTTGTCCAAGCCGCATTGCACCATCGTATTGTTTGGTGAGTGTTAAAAATGTTTGCTGTGATTTGGTTGCTTTTCCAAACAGGAGAATGAGTAAGCCCGTTGCCATAGGATCCAGCGTACCTGCATGACCTATTTTTGTTGATTTTGGGAAATACCGTTTGATTCTGCGAATGCAGTCATAGGAAGTCCACCCACTTGGTTTGTCTAGCAACAGAGCTGAACCTAAGATCTCCTGTATTGCGCCGATCTTTTCACAGCTGATGCGATGGATGACGTGTACATGTATTGAGTCATTTTTCTGAGTTGTCTGTCCATTCATGAATCCTTTATTTCAAAATCTATTTCTAATTGAGATCAACATACAGGGAAGCTCACTAATCTGTTCATCTGAATCAGGGAGATGAAAGAATTTTATGGATTGATTCGCTGGTGCACGGAATTGCGAAATCTTATTCCCAATCAGAACCGCAGTAATCCCCTCAGATTTAATCCTATGTTTGGATGTCTCTGTGCAGGGGCATGCACTAGCATAGTAACAGTCATCCCATCTTTGGGACGGAATTCTCCGCCAAGTCGGAGCATTGTTCCGTTCGGATGTAATGTAGCCCCGGTGACCGTGCGTGCAGTTGTTGCTCCCATGGCAATTCCATATCCTACTTCCATCTCCGTGCGATAATCTCCCTGAGGCACCACATCCAGAACCGTTTGATGATGATGCAGGGATGTGCTCTGGCTAGCCCCCCAAGAAGGGCGAACTCGTACCATCAACCCTTCTGATTCTCCAACCTGCATGGATCCTGAGATTCCCCACTCTGAGTATCCGTCTGCGGCATGGAGTATCAATCCCTGCGAACGCACATCTGCCTTGAGTTTCAGAGCAGGAACAGACACACGAACTCCGCCTCCCAACTCAAAACCCAATCCCGTCTCTGCATCACCTCCATCCTGACGCACATTCGCCTGCATGAAGGGATGAATATAAGTCCCCAGGTTCAATGATGCCTGCATCCCTAATCGAGTTTGGAACACCTGAGCACTCAGATCTGGATCCGCCACATCTGCATGGGCCACCCACAAATCTCCATGATAGGATAACCGCAACTGGTATACTGAGAGCAACTTACCCCATCCTCCAATCGCCCCGAATGTGGATGTCAGCCGACCAGACGCATCCTGTCCTTCCACTCGGCCCCGCCCAAACCCACCAGTCCCCCAGACACCTCCCATACGATGCTGATAAGATACATATGGATAGAGCCCAGTCAATCCTGCTTCTAACTCCCCAGTATCCTGAAGGATTTCATAACTCCCATCGCCGCGACTGTGTGCAAGCATCAGACCTGCCATCCAGCTTCCGTTCCATCGATAGTCTACCCCAAGGAGTCCAGTTGCCACGGATCCACGCAGTTGAAGTGCATCTGATTCTTGGCCTCTAAAGCGTCGGTATGCCCCTCGCCCCCATACTCCAAATCGCCCATCGGCCTGGGCAGTACTCACATGACATCCGGCAAGCAATTCACCCATTGATGGCTGCCAGTCGGAAGCTGTCTGCCACAGACGAACCAAATTTGTGCGATTGACTGCACCACATACCGATGCACCCGACTCAGATTCTACACGATCCTGCACAGACATGACCAAGTGCATGGACGATGTTCGTAGAAATCGTGCTACATAAGGAACAAGGATATCCTGGACCGCTGTGGTCTTCTTTTGAATCGTTGCGACAGCCACATCCTTTTCTATACGACCATGAGTGGATTTTCCCAAATGAACCGAAAAGGTTTCATCCGCCCAATCCAAGCTATCTCGTAGAAGCACTATGTCTATCGTGGACTCTACAACTCCAGGGACAAACTCAATCACTCCTGCATCGGCGTGATAATCTTCGCCCGCTTTCGCAGTTCCATCTCGGGTATGATAGGATACAGAAACAGGTTCGGAACTCGGCACAGACATATGAACTCGAAAACGAATCATCCCATCGGACTCAAGACCTACTTCATCTTCTATACGGACTACCGCTGATGCCGTATCATTATCCTCAATCGTTAAAATCCCAACACCCTCGCCGTCTTTGACGATTGCTCCGATTGGATTGGAAATCTCAACAATCAAATTCTCTGCATTTTCCGTGATCTCATCATCCACAATCATGACTTGAACCACACCTCGGGTAGCATTTGGATCAAAAATCACTAAGCCTTGGGAAGCCACAAAATCAGAGGGGGCAGTTGCACTAGAATCCCATGTTGCATACTGTACAGTAACTACCCTATCGGCTGGACGGTTTAACTCCACACGAAGTTGACCCGTTGAAACACCTTCATATGCCGTACCAACACGTTCAATTGACAGCATCAGGGGGATTGGTTCTTCGTCATCATCTTCAATGATAAGAGTGACATCATCTGGACCCTCAGCATTGGATGAACTGATACCTGAAACTGTAATCTCTTTTCTTTCTGGTCCGTCAGTATCATTATCTATTGCAGTGATCGTAACCAAACCCGTACTACTGGTTTGCCCCACAGGGATCGTTAAGGTCGTATTTGTGCTTAATCTGTAGTCATCGCCAGTTGCAGG
>JAPOUL010000085.1 GCA_026708685.1 Bacteroidota bacterium | reverse complement strand
AAATGAATGAATTCAACTGAATGAAGCAAGAATGTAGAGATATAAAAATTTAAAAATAGGATTATAATTGACTTAGATGAGAAAGTTATTTTCGAACATGCCCTAAGACACCTTTGATGCTATTTTGCATCGTCGTGACGTTACAGACCAACACGTCCTGAAAGGACATCATAGTGATATGAAGTCAAGGATTTTGGATTCTGCCGTCTGATTTATTCATTGTCTACTTGCTTTTTTGTGGATAGGATTCTACTCGTGTAGAATTCCATTTTTTTGTATAGCTTGCGTTTTTGATGAACAAAGTCAAATTTGTCTTTTAATGTTGAAGAGCCCCACTACTCTATAAAATAGAGATCAAAATGTAGACAAAACCTCTTTAGATAGTACTCTAAGCCCAATTTCTTGAAAAAGGGAATAGCACAACTGCGAAAAAATCCACTACAAATTGCAAACTTGCATCAACATGTGGAACGCAAATTGTTAGTTGTTCTCGATTTGGATTTTAACATTCAGAGTTGCATTGTTTGAACTTATGGATAATAAGTCACTCGGATTGATGGAGAGAAGATGTCACAATTGCAGCTACTTGGAAGTTGGCGGTCGAATCACATAGAGCGGTTGGGAACGAAGATCAAAAGCAACGCGGACAAAGAGCCATATCCCGGCCATCCCAATGAGAATATTGGCACACCACATTCCAATCCAGGGAGTCAGTAACTCGCGATCTGCAAGTTTTTCTCCCTGAACCAACGTCACCCAATAGAAAATGAAGATACTCATGGCAGCAAGCGAGGCAACTCCTAACCCGCCCCTTCGGATCCTCAGCCCAAGGGGGATGCCAATCAGAACAAAGATAAAACACGCCAGCGAAATGGAATACTTCTTATGCACTTCCACCTCATAACGACTTAACATGGTCGTCGTACGTTTCAAACTTCGGCTATGGTTGGATGCGGCACTTCTGGTGGATTGCACAAAGTCTCGGGCACGCTGAAATGTCTGTCGGGTCTGATCCAGAGTCAAACCCTGTAACACGTTACCCCGTACGATGCTATCAGGCGGAAAATCCGATCTCAATGCCAAAGCTGGACTTGGTGAGCTGAGCATTGGATCTGCGACGGGCGAAGTGGAGTGATGGATGTGTTCTTCGGTTGAAAGTGTGTCTACTGAAATCAACCCTGGGGCAATTGCCTTGAGATTGTCGGTTTGTTGAACCATGCGAGTGTTGAGGGAGTCAATGATCTGAAACATTTCACTCACAGGAGTAGATCGATCGGATCGGAATCCCTGGGATTCAGGAGTGTCCTGAAAACCCAGGTCACTCAAATCAAGACTCAGCTGAAAACGCTCAAACATGATTTTTTCGTAACGCTCCGTTGTGACCATGGATGATTGACGAAAGAGGCGATGCATTTCGCCGTCCATGAGGACCATATCCAACATGGTTCCTCTCGGGATCAGTTCTCCTCTGTCGGCTTCAATCGTCGTTGGATGTGTTTTTCCATCGGTATAATCATAAATCAGAATGTCATACAGTAGGTTTTCATTACGCTGTCCAACCAGAATGCTGTATTCGTCAATCTCTTGATAGAAGACACCGGGTTGGAGTTCAAACCCAGGTCGTGCACTTCGGATGGTCTGCCACATATTGAGAGCACGAAAATTTGACTCTGGCAAAAGCACGTTATTAAAGTACATCATCCCCCAAGAAAGAAAAGCAGCTGTCACAAGAATCGGCCATGCCAAGCTCCAAAGAGTGATCCCACAATTTCGGATCACAACCCAACTGCGGGATTCGGCCAGTGAGCCAAACACCATCAGAGTCGTCAGGAGGCATGCCATGGGGACGGCCAGTACGACCATGTAGGCCAGATTATACAAGATCAATTCCAGAATCAAACTCAGTGGCAAATCTCGGCCAGCCAGATCAGGAAGGAATTTGATCAAAAACTGCATCAACAATAGAAACATCAGCAACATCAACCATCCCACAAAAGGACCGGGAAGTTGTTTGAGAATCATTCGATGGATGATCGTCATGATGTAGATGTCTCTATGATGGTAGAGGTAGGCATTTTCATTTTATACAGGAAGTATCCAAATACATGATTGCAAACGCATCTAAATCTCATTTTGCTGCGTAATGATCGTCAGTGGATAGCAACACCAGTGCACGGGAAGAGTTATACGGTAGTATCATTATTTTAGGTCAACCACGTATGAAAACTCAAGGTACAAGTTTCTTTGTATCCATCGGCGTATTTATCTATGCAACCGTCCTCTATGGACTGACGGTTGCACCTACGGCCAGTTTCTGGGATGCGGGAGAGTTTATTGCCATTGCCCATGGCCTCCAGGTTTCGCACCCACCAGGTGCACCGTTCTACATGTTGGTGGGGCGTTTCTTCTCCATGTTTGTTCCAGCCCACCTCGTGTCTCTGTCGGTGAACATCGTTTCTGTGCTATGTAGTTCGTTTACGATTCTGCTGACCTACTGGATCATCATTCGTCTGCTCCGTCAGTTCTTGCCACTCAATTCCGATGGCAAGGACACGTTTATGCATCATTTTGGAGGAATCATAGGGGCTTGTACATTTGCCGTTACGGATTCCTTCTGGTTTAATGCTGTGGAGGCCGAGGTCTATGCGATGTCCATGCTGTTTACTGCATTGGTGATCTGGCTGATCATGAAATGGAGTGAGCTGGCACATAATGAATTATTGAAGTCTCAAGATCGGCTTGGGCTTGGAGCGAACCGAATTCTGATTCTGGTGGCCTATTTGTTTGGATTAGCCATTGGGGTCCATCTGCTCAGTATTCTCTCCATGTTTTTCATTGCATTGATTGTGTTCTTCGTTGAATTTGATCAAAAAGAATGGACGACAACAGGGCAACCCGAATGGAAGTCATTCAAGCGATGGCGGGCAATCCTGCTTTCACTGGTGTTGGCATCCGTAGTGTTTCTGGGAATCTATCCTGGAATTGTTCAAAAACTGCCCGGAATTATTGGTTCTACGGGGCAGCCACTGTTGACGCTACTCCTACTGGTTTCAGGTGTTGTTTTTGCTGTATGGTATACACACAGCCGTATGTATCAGACGGCAAATCTGCTCTCGGTATGTGCGTTGATGGTTCTGATTGGGTACTCTAGTTATGCACTGATCTTTATTCGTAGTGCCGCGGATCCACCCATTGACGAAAATGATCCAGAAACCGCAGAGGCCATTGTATCCTATCTTGAACGTGAACAGTACGGTGACACTCCCATCTTGAGCGGTGCGAGTTTTAATGATGACATCGGCAACTATGATGAAAACAATATCAAGTTGTTTCCCCGAAGACATTCACCATCTCCCCAACACGTCAATGTGTATCGTCAGTATTCCTCTGACTTGGAATACTTCTGGAAGTATCAGTTGGGGCATATGTACCTGCGCTACTTCCTCTGGAATTTTTCCGGCAGGGAAAGTGATGTAGAGGGGGCACAGGCCATTACAGGAATATCCATCCTTGATGGACCAAGTCAGGTTTTGCAACAGTCACCCAGCGAAAAAGCCAGTCGCAATCGGTATTTTGCCTTACCGCTTTTGCTGGGATTTTTTGGAATGTTTTATCATTTTCGACAAGACTGGAAACATGCATTTAGTGTTCTGGTGTTGTTTTTGGTGACGAGTGTTGGAATCATCTTGTATCTCAATCAGACACCCATGCAACCGCGTGAGAGAGATTATGCTTATGTCGCGAGTTTTATGGCATTTTCTTTGTGGATCGGTATTGGAGCTACTGGACTGTTGCAGTTGATTCGCGATACAGTGAGTAGCCAAAAGGTCTGGATGGCTGGGGTTCCATTGATTTTTATTGCAGTGCCCGGATGGATGACCATTGAGAATTATGATGATCATGATCGTTCTGGACGATATATTGCTACAGATTATGCGTACAATATGCTCATGAGTGTTGCTCCCAATGCCATCCTCTTTACCAATGGTGACAATGATACGTTTCCTCTCTGGTACCTCCAGGAGGTTGAAGGAATCCGTAGAGACGTTCGGGTAGCGAACCTGTCCCTGCTCAACACTCCATGGTATGTACGGCAGCTTAAAAATCAATACTCGCGCGAATCAACACCGCTACCGATTTCCTTATCTGAATCCGACATTTCTGATTTAGGTGCACGTTTGTGGGAGCCTGCTGAGATGACGCTTCCTGTTGATCCAAGCCTCTTTTCATCGGAATCTGATGTGTTTTTAGGGCTCACGGACCGAACGATAATGGATTCGGTCGTGACTTGGGAATTGGAGGGCCGACCATTTAGAACGAATCCTGATACGGGAGATCCATTGAATCTCCTGTATGGTGCGGATATTGCCGCCTTGAATATTATGATTGGTGCGGCTTCGGAGGGCTGGCAGCGACCCGTCTATTTTGCAGTTACGGTTGCATCCGATGGTCGTCTGGGCTTAGAAAATTATTTTCAGCTGGAAGGCCAGGCGTTAAGGGTCGTACCGATTCGGCACAGTGAGCCCCTCGGCAGGGTAGAACTTGGAATTACGCCCGATCGACTCCGAGAATTCAGATTCACCAATCTGAATGACCCAGATGTCTACTATGATGCGAATATTCGGCGAATGGTAGATAATTACAGAAACATTTTTTCACAGACTGCGTCCGCCATGGTTGTAGCGGGTCAAATTGAAGAAGGGGTTGCCCTGATAGATTCACTGATGAAAAAAATTCCATTCTCGACGATTCCAGGGGATTATATCTCCTTTATTTACATTGCACGGGTGTATCAACTTGCTGGAGACTATGAGAAAGCTCTGGAGATATATCGTGCCTCTGAACCTATGTTGATTCACCGCCTCAGTCACCAAAGTGGTGATAGTTTTTCGCAGTATGCGTTTACCTTTTTACAGTCCGTCCGTGCAGCCTATCTTCAGGCAACGGATTACGAAGGGGCTGCAGCATTTGAAAACAGGATTCGTGCATCATTTGGAGACGAAGCCAATGTGACTGCCGAAGAGATGCGTGCATCAGCACTTGGACTGTTTGATCAACAGAGCATCATAGATGATTCTGTGATGATAGAAGAATCACTGGCCTTAGATTCTACATTATTAGAACCACAACTTGACGATGACTTGTAAGATATCCATCTCTGTATCCTGATGACAACAAAGAATTTTCAATTCTCGGAGGAGGATTTTGATCGGATAGGGCGGACGCTTGGGGCAGAACCTCAACGAAAGGAGGGATCGGTCTCCTATGAAATTCATAACCCTGACCTTCATCAGATGGTGCATCTCGAAATCTCGATTGATGTAGAATTCCCTGGGGATTTGAAAGATGAGATTCCTGGACACATCATTACCGCTGAAACCAACAGCTGTCAACTGCACCTAGTGGGATGTACGGGGCTGGTCGCAGAAGAGGACTTTCGCGAAGTGATCTTTTATGCGAAAGGCCACAATGTCGTCAATGCATTGATTGTTCAAGCCAGTGCATGGTGTCAGGTCTTTTCCAATTACGACCGGCGTTTGCTGGATATGGATTACACGAAAATGCCGCGGCAGATTTCCAATAGCGTGGTTGCATTTCTGATGGCTGAAGGGATTCTGGAAGGATTTGAGTTTGATGAAGACGAATCGCCCAGTGACTGATTGCTTAACAGCGTTCTGGCCCGAACCGCATGCGTTGCCCGCACTAGATGCGGTCATGATTTGGAATGATCACCCGCGGCTGAATCTGGAGCCAGCCCTAGTGCGTCAACTCATTGATGAAGTGATGCAATCCAAACAGATGGACATGCATCGACTGGAAATCATTCTTACAGATACCGAACATGTCCACCGTTTAAATCTGTCATGGAAAAACGCCGATTACAATACTGATGTGTTGACCTTTTCTCTCGGCAGTGAAACCGTGATTGATGCCGAAATTTATGTGAATCTAGATTTTGCAGAGCAGTACTGCCAAGATTATGGTGCGACATTCACTGAAGAGGCAAGTCGATATGTCATCCATGGACTTTTACATGTTCTTGGGTTCGACGATCACACCCCAAAAGAGAGAGAGAGCATGAGAAAAAAGGAGAATGAGGTGTTGAGACGGGTAGGGCTCACCTGTATTTGAACCGCTGTAGCACCCTGGGATCTTTGCTCCGACGGACGATCTCCCCGGTATGTACATCCTTAAACAGAATCTCTTTTGGATGAGGTGTAATATTGATCTGAAACATGCACCAGCCCCAGAAACTGTACTGTGCCTGAGCGACAATAGTGGGGTTCTTCATGATTTCATCAATGGAGTCCTCTGGACTGAATGTCTCAGCAACAGCAAGAGTTTCTACCGGATCAGAAAAAGTGCTCTCTTCGGGAGCATTCTGACTAAGAATTTCAGCTGTTTGTGGTGCAATGATAGGTTCATCTACAAAGGTAGATGTTTCGTGAAATAAGTAATAGTCACTTGAAATAGTTCCAGATCCATAAAGAACCATCAAAACCAGCAAGAAGAGTACGAGCATTGCGATTTCAAAACCTTGCGTGCCAGCGGTGAGTCCACCTGACATTTCTTCAACAAAGACTGCTCCGATCAAGATGGGAAGTTGAATGAGTGCACCTATGCGTGAAAGTAAACCTGATAGAAGCATGAATCCACCCAACAGATGTGAAAGAGCTACATAGTGAAGTACAAAAGTGGAGCGTAGCATTCCAAACGAACTGGTTCCAATGAGATCCAGGAAATGACTGGAATCTGCGATAAATAAGATGCCTCGAACCAGTAGCCCAAAACCAAGATACATCCGCAGTAGATCAAAGGCATAGGATCGGAGGGGATTCAGGCCAGAAAGAAATTTCTGGATGCTGGTTTGGCTGGAGGAAAACAGGCGGTCAAGGCTCCAATGTCCCGATCCACAAATCATCACCAAGATCAGTATGAACAGGACAAGAGAGGATAGTTCAAAGGACTGGCTGGCCGAAAACAAGCTTCCCAGACTCAAAAAGACAGCCCCAAACAGGATAGGGATTTGAATCAGAGCAGCAATTCTTGTCCAAAACCCAACGGTAATTGCGAATCCCCCGATGATATGGATCCATGCAACAAGGAAGTGCACCCAATCATAAAGAAGCCAATTAGGGGTGTCTACGGGCAGAAGGGCTACAAAGGATTCTGCATTGATCAGAAAAAACAGGCCTCGCGCAAGTAAACCAATGCCAAGATAGATCCGAATGAGATCAAAGGCGACATCTCGATAGTTGTCAAGCCAAGAATTTAATTGTTTATACATGGATCCTATGAAAGAAGTTGATCAGATGGTATTATAGAATATAGTCAAAGTTTGCATTTAAAACCAGAGATACCAAGTATTCAGGGATGAGATCACTCAGACACAAGTAGAATGGTTCAAGAATATGGAGACTGAGGGTCATGTTGATCAGTATCAGTCAAGTGTCCACATGATCTAAAGACATGGTTATTACAGTTGTCTAGGCGAATGCCGTATGCATAGAAGTGAATTTCATTCATCCTTGGAACTTTCTCCTCTACGGAGAGTTAGCAACCTTTCATTTGACTAAAATCTTCATCTACATGGTTAGTGGCATTAAGACAGTGCTTCTCTTAGGGGGCTTGAGTGGTTTGATGCTCGCGATCGGTGCATCTTTCGGGGGCTCCATAGGCTTGGTTTTGGCATTTATTCTTGCGATTGCAATGAATTTTGGCTCCTACTGGTTTTCAGATAAGATTGTGCTCAAAATGTATCGTGCCCGAGAAGTAGGGTCCGATCATGAGTTGTACCGTCTGACCAAGCGTCTAGTGGACAATACGGGATTGCCCATGCCCCGAGTGTATGTCATTCCTGATCCATCCCCGAATGCCTTTGCTACGGGGAGGAACCCTGATCATGCCGCAGTGGCCGCTACCGAAGGGCTGATTCGAAATCTGAACTCGGAAGAACTAGCTGGAGTCATGGCCCACGAATTGGCACATGTCCAGAACCGAGATATTCTGATTAGTTCAATTGCTGCTACCCTTGCAGCTACGATCATGATGTTGACTCAAATGGCCCAGTTTGCCATGATTTTTGGAGGAGGAGACCGCCGCGATAACATGGTGAGTTTCCTTGCTACGCTGATTCTTGCTCCGCTGGCGGCCATGCTGATTCAAGCTGCTGTTTCCCGTTCGCGAGAGTTTGAGGCTGATCGAATTGGTGCACAAATTGCCGGGAATTCCCGAGGATTGGCACGGGCGCTGTCAAAGATTGAGAGGATGCATGATAAGGTTAGCATGGATGCGAATCCAGCAACCGCTCACATGTTTATCATCATGCCTTTTTCGCGAAAGGGGATGATGTCTCTCTTCAGTACACATCCGCCCACAGAAAAGCGAATTGAAAGGTTAATGTCGTCGTGACCTTGGAGATTTTCACCTGCCACTGTGATCAAGCCGTGATATCCAACATTCGCTATCCCAACTCTAAAATAAATTATAGGGAAAACTGTAACTTTTCTGACACAAGACAGTACACGCATAAAATTTTGTCCTAATGAGTGAATCTATCATGACCGATACTGGACTTCTGCCTTCCTTTCGTGAGGAGTTGAATTTGACGACTTTACGTGAATTGATTCCTGATGAAGAATCAGCGAGGAAGTGGTTTGAATCCATCATTTGGGCTGACGGGCGGCTGTGTCCAAGATGTGATGGGGTTGACACATACGAAACAAGCAACTCCAATGGGATGCCCTATCGGTGCAGGGATTGTAAGCGATATTTCTCCGTGAAAACATCCACTGTACTAGCATCCACCAAGATCCCACTACACAAGTGGGTGTGGGCGATCTTTTTAGAATGTACCAGTATTCACGGGATCTCCAGTGTGAAGTTGCACAGAAATTTGGGCATTAGTCAGGACTCTGCATGGCATATGCTTCATCGTATCCGTGAGGGGATGCCCCCCAAAATCATCCAAGTACTTCAGGGATTTTCCATTGAAGAAGAATCTATTCAAGGTGAATCACAAGATTCTCAGCATGTTTCATCGCCTCTCCCCTCAACCACACAAGCCATAGGTGACAGTGGAGTAGAGCATGAAAGTGATCTTGCATCCTACCATGTGACGGCAAAGGTTGACTCCAATGCTTTACAACCAACATCTCAACAGTATGTGAATCATTCACAACGAACAAAATCAGTCTCATCTGGGGTTGAGCATCCAGGTGTCGTGAGATTTCACGATCAGGGCCAGAAACAGCGGATGATTTCGCAAACCTCTGGTGAATTATCTCCTTCAACCCACGATTGCAGATCGTTTAGGGAATGTCTTCAGCGTGCACAGCGTTACACCTATCGCCATATCAGCAAAAAGCACATGAACCGATATGTATCGCAGTTTGCATATAAGTATGCTCACGGTGATTTGGATATTATTAACCAAATGACTGCGATTGTAATAGGCATGGTTGGGAAGCAGTTAAAGGTCAACGATTTGACCGGATCTTGAGTGTATCCACTTGTACAGGAGTAGATAAGATTACATCTATTTGGTTGAGATTCTTAACGAAAGCACACTCGTCCTCGATTTTTTTGATTGTCTTCCAGATGAATCTAACTGTCGCATGAAACACATTTACACTCAAATCAATGCAAAGGTCTCAAGTTACAGTTTTCCCTATAATTTTGTTAGAGACATCATTGATCTGTGTCAGGGAATCTATCCGAGCATATGGGTGATTTACTGTTCACACACGGTTTTTTACAAGCCACTCTTCATTTTTCATAAACTTACTTAAAACTTGATGAAAACGTTACATCTATTGTTGTTTGCAACATTAACCATGATTGCCGGATTTCCCTCGGCATTCGCCCAAGATGTGGGTCGTATTGCGGGAACTGTTTATTTAACGGACAGTGAATCAGTTGTCACTGATGCTAAGGTGTCTATAGTCGGAATCCGTTTCTCTCAAGCTGTTGATGAGCAAGGATACTTTCTATTTGAAGATGTGCCTGTTGGATCTGTACTCTTGCGGGTCGATAGTCCAACCTGGGGACAAAAATCTCAGAATGTCACAGTCATAGCAGATGAGACAGTGATCGTAGATGTTGAGGTCCAGATGCATATCCGACTTGAAGAGTTGGTTGTTTCTGCGGGACCTACTGCATTGACTCGTTTAGAGTTGGTGAACCCCGTTGATGTGATGCTCGGGGCAGAATTACGTGAGTCAGCTGGATCAAATCTGGGAGAATCGCTCATGCTTCAGCCAGGGATCAACTCTACCTATTATGGACCAGGAGCCAGCCGCCCCATCATCGGTGGGGTTGGCGGTAGTCGAGTGAAAATTCTACAGCATGGACTGGATATTGGCGATGTGAGTGATCAGAGTGAAGATCATGCCGTGGGGGTAGAAGCATTTGATGCAGAGCGAATTGAAATCATTCGTGGACCTGCGACATTGCTTTACGGAAGTGATATTACAGGAGGAGTTATTAATGTGATGGATGGACGGATTCCTACCCAGCGGCCAGTCAACCGGATTGAGGGAATCGTCATGGGAAGAGGTGGATTAGGAGCCGATGAGAGGAGTGGGGGCGGAAGTATTACTGGTAGCTTTGGAAATGTCGTTTGGCGTGCACGGGGTTTATTGCGTGAGACGGGCGATGTGTCCACTCCTATGTTTAATCCAGAAGGGATTCTTGGCGGACATGACGACCATGACGAAGAGCACCATGAGGAAGAGGAACATGATCATGATGAGCATGAACATGATGAAGAGGAAGAACATCATGAAGAGCATGACGAACATGACCATGAAACCGAAGAAATTTCCATGATCAATCACATTGATAACTCTAGAACTTCGGTTTCGCGAGGCTCATTTGGAATGTCTTGGCTTGGCCGTCGCGGTTATATTGGAGTCTCTGTAAGCATGAATAACAAAGATTATGGTATACCTGGACATGCACATGGTCATGATGATCATGGGCATGATGACCACGAAGATGAAGATCATGATGACCACGAAGATGAAGATCATGATGACCATGAGGATGAAGATCATGATGACCACGAGGAGCATGGTCACGAAGATGGGATTGGTGAAGTCTCACTCGACCTTCAGTCCGTTGCATATGATCTTGAAGGTGCCTATCGTTTCGGTGACGAAGCTATCAAGACTCTTCGGTTCAGGTTAGGATTTGTAGATTACAATCACACTGAGATTGAGCATGCTGAAGAAGGTGAAGATGGGGTAGGAGCTGTTTATGATAATCTTCAATTTGAAGGTCGGCTAGAATTGGATCACTCTCTCTTCGGTACAACCGCGGGGGTTGCTGGGGTGCAGCTCAAAAGACGCGATTTAGATGTATCCGGCAGTCATGCCAGTCAGCCACAGACGGTTAGTTCTGATTTTGGAATTTTTGCCATGGAGCAACTGGATATGGGGTCTTTAAGGCTTGAGTTCAGTGGTCGGATGCACTTCCAATCGTATGATCCTGAAGGCAAAAAGGATAGATCCTTTTTCCTGCTGAGTGTGGGAGCAGGCCTCAATTATGAAGTCAGCAAGAATTTTTCTGTTTCTATGAGTCTTGCACGTGCCGCGAAAACTCCTAGTGCAGCAGAACTCTATTCTGATGGGCTTCATACCGCAATTCGCTCCATCGAAATTGGCAATGAAGACCTAGAGCCAGAAATCACCATCAACTCTACCGTCTCTGGCCATATCCATACTGATCCAGTTCAGTTGACGTTGAGTGGGTATATCAATCAATCAACGAATTTCATCTATTTTGGACGAACTGGGGATATGGATGGGGAGCTCCCAGTCTTACGGACCGCTCAGTCCGATGCAAGGATATTAGGAGTAGAATTTGATTCAGACATTCGCTTGATTGACCGCGGGAAGACAAATCTCTCCTTGGGGCTTTCTGGAGATTATATTCAAGGACAACTGACTTCTGTGGATGGGAATCTACCTCGAATGCCTCCCTTGAGAGTCAAGGCTTCCCTACAGTATTTTTGGTCTAATGTTCTGGCACAATTCTCCGTGAGACATGTTGCCAAACAGGATCAGGTATTTTTCGTTGAAGAAGAAACCGAAGGATATACGATGTTAGATGCCAAAATACGGTATCGATTGATCGTAAATTCTACCGTCCATACGCTTGCTTTGCAAGGCTTCAATCTCACCAATATTCTTGCACGGTCACACACTTCATTATTGAAAGACACGGTGCCTTTACCGGGACGTGACATTCGGTTAACGTATACGTTTCATTTCTAGGGTCACTAATGGGGATGGTCATCATTCCTCTACGAATCATGGTTCATTTATAGAAACTTTCTCTGACTTATGATTCTATGTGAATGACTCACGCTCGCCGCACTGATTGCGGCGAGCGTGTTTTCGTTATAGTGGGTTGGTTCATTGGGAACGTCTGTCTCAGCGAGATTTGAAACATTGGGTTCAACTTTATGATTGATCTATGCTGGAAGGTAATATAGGTAGGACTATGAGACAGTGTGAAGATGTAGGTCATTAGGTTGAAGGTAAATGTGTTGAACAATCTATGGTGCGCTTTTTGTCAGTCATTCATTTGAGAAGTGATTTCCAAAACGATCATCATGGGCCGTGCAGAGAGTCAATTATTATCATTGAGTCGGGTACTTTTGATCAAACGAGTGCCACTAAAACGATTCAATACGTTTTTAAACGATTCAGAGGATTTCCCAATTCGTGATTCCTTTGAACGTTTCCTTCCTGATTGGAAATCCTTAATGTGAAGTGCCTATCTTCAAAAGTGAAGGATAGATAAAATGATTTTTACACGACCTCACAATTTTCACTCATCATCATAAACATATGGATCAATGACAAGAAACTGGTTCTTTAATGTGCTTTGTTTGCTACTTACCATCAATGTTTCGTTTGCACAGAGCAATGAAGTTGAGTCTTTACACAGGGCTCTTGTTGCCTTCTATGAATCCACCAATGGAGATCAATGGAGTGATAATTCTGGCTGGAATGTCAAGGAAGTGCCAACAACGATGGAGCAGTTTGGGGATTGGTACGGGCTCACAGTTGACGACGGTAAGCTGGTTAGAATGATTCTGAATCGAAATAATCTCGTAGGAACGATCCCACCCGAGCTCGGAGATTTAGAAGACTTAGAAATTCTGCATCTTGGCACGAATAACCTCACTGGAGAGATTCCATCTGAAATTGGCAATTTGGTGAACTTAAATCTACTCTATTTAATGTTCAATTCCCATTCTGGTGAGATGCCATCCGAATTGGGGAACTTGACTCACCTAACAGGTTTGAGATTCTCAAGAAATGAACTGTCAGGCCGGATTCCCCCCGAGTTCGGCAATCTATCCAATATCGTGATGATAGACCTAAGTCACAATTTTCTTACTGGTTCAATTCCACCTCAGTTAGGCAATCTATCAAATCTCTATGAATTGAATTTACTCGCCAATCAATTGAGTGGAGAAATTCCTGCCGAACTTGGACTGTTAAAGAATATTGCTTCTCTCTATTTCTGGAGTAACGAACTATCTGGGGGCATACCATCTGAACTGGGGAATTTAACTTCCATGTCAACCCTGACACTTTCCGAGAATAATCTTTCGGGAGTATTCCCCCGAAGTTTCATGCAACTAGAATCGTTGGCCACTTTTTTCTGGCAATTCAATCGTAGCCATTTATGTGCCCCGAATGATGATGAATTTCAAGCATGGTTGTCAACGGTTCTCTACAGAGGTGGACTTACCTGTCGAATTTTCCCTTTTGCATCAATGATTTCTGATCTATCCTATCCGAATGGGCAGGCCATCACTCCCTGGGTCTTACCTGAAGCGATCATGGCGATGCCACCCATTACATATTCTATTTCTCCCGAATTACCCAAGGGGTTGAGTTTTGACGCTTCAACTAGAACCATGAGTGGTACACCATCTGAGGTAACTCCTGCTATGGATTACAAGTACACTGCTATGGATACGGATAGCACCCAGATTACTCATACATTTTCCATGGAGATAGCTGCTTCCGATGCCGTTGAAGAGAGTGATGATTTTCCTGTAGAGTTTTTCGTTCATTCCAACTATCTCAATCCATTCCAAAATTCAACGCATCTACGGTTCAATCTTCCTTGGTCAGCAAGAGTGACGATTGATGTTCTTGATGTAACAGGACGACAGGTTTACTCTATATCCCCCGTAGAGCTTCCCGCCGGATGGAATCAAGAAATTGAACTGAACGCCACGAATCTCCCATCTGGAATGTATCTTTACCGTTTGACAGCCTCCTCTCCACAAGGGCAAAGGGCAGGTTCGTCGCCAAGGTCAGATCATTCGGATTTAGTAGAACCCACTCTCAAATTGAGTGAGGGAAATCAATTGCGGATTTGAGATCTAGTCATTCAAGAGTTCAATCGTATTACCACGGACGACTCCAACCCGTGGAGAGTAGATAGCATCTCCGTTTTCATCAAATGAAAAGGGGCCATAGATGGTATCCACATTACGCATTTCAGATAACTCAACACGGACCGCATCGCTGGTTGGAGACGCAGCTTCTGTTTCCTCAAGTGCCTTAAACAGTAAATTGATGGCTGCATATGCACGTGCATGAAAATCGTTCGGGAGTGCGCTGTATCTCTTCTGGAACGCCTCTACAAATGCTTTACTAGTCGGGTGGGAACTTCCATCAACCCAAACTTGGGCTACATAAATTCCTTCGGTGGCATCAGGTACAGTTTCACGAGCAATACGGATATCAGATGTGCTGAGTGCAGGCATGATAATCGGCACATTCTTTAAGCCGAGAAGATGGGAGCGTAGGATAAAATTCAAGCGGTCTGGGGCAAGTCCAAAAAAGAAAATGGCATCCAGTGGCTGAGGTGGATTCAAGAGGGAACGTATTTGAGAATCCATCTGTGGAATCGCTTGATCAGGGAAACGTGCAAACGTCTCTTTCAAATCTAAACGGATCCTTCCAATCTCTCCAATCTCCTCTACAAGTTTGTCAAATGCACTAACTGAGAATCGATCGGCTTGGTTGGTCAACGAAGCAATGTAATCGTAACCAAGAGCATCATGGGTTTCTTTCACTGCAGCTGGAATCAGGTAATCAACGGTGAGGGAAGAGCGGAAAAGCCACTGAGATTCCTCCGACAATCCGTCCGCAGCCGAGGCTGGAGCTATCGTGACAACCCCTGCCTCATCAATGATCGGAATGATTTCTTCGGTATTCGCCGAAGAATAAGGTCCAACGATATATTGGGTTCCATCTGCAATGAGCTTTTCAAAGGCTTCCTTTGTTCCATCAGCGGTACTTCGGGTATCTTCAATGGAAAGTCGGATGGTGGCATCCAAGGTTGAGTCTTCATTGGTAAGTGCGGTGGCCATCTCCGCAGCTAGACGCATATCCTGTCCTACACGGGCTAAAGAACCTGTGAGTGGTATGGCAAGCCCAATGACCGTATCTGCAGGTGGCGGATCCTCAGAGTTGGTATCACAGGAACTGAGCTGGATCAGCAAAACAGTCGCAAGGATAATGGATAATATTCTCATTGAAAAAAAAGGGGAAGTCAGAAAAAAACCGCTTGGAAGATGAATAAGTTGAGCATTTCAAACAAGACTGGTATTAGGAATCTTATTCAAGTCCGCTGTCATGAAGTCCAAGATGAAGTTACCAAACATGAACTCAACTCTTTCCAAAGCAAGGGCTCATCAAAATCAGGGTTAACGATAAAAGCCATCTTGGGTAGATGATCCGCGATAAAGATGCATGGACAGAGTTGCCATCATATGCTATGGAGAGTCATAACCAGACGATTCAGGTACCGGTTCTACGATGGCGGGCTCGGTAATCCCCATACTACCACGAAACTCTGTATCAGCAAAGGTCAATGCCAGAAATACAACCACAAAGATGACACCAAGAGCAACGGCCAAAAGATTCACCTTGTTATCATATTTCAAGGCCATGAAGATTAAGGCGACCAAGATAGCCTTGGAGGTTGCAATCGTCAAGGCAAGAGGGACATTAAGCACCCCCAGATCAATTCTGGCAGTAATCACGGTAATGACGGTCAATGCCAGAAGTACAACAAAGACCACAGTCAGAATGCGAATCGGGATGATATGATGGCTATGGGCCATGGATGATACGTTCTAAATCAGATAAAGCAACGGGAAAAGGAAGATCCAGATGATGTCTACCAAGTGCCAGTACAGACCAGTCAACTCAACAGGAGTGTACCACTGAGGAGAAAAATGACCACGGGCTACCCGGGTTGCAAGCCATCCAAAAATGCCCATGCCTACAAGGACATGGACTCCATGAATTCCCGTCATGACAAAGTAAATACTAAAAAATTGGGCAGCATACGGAACGTTATATTTGGAGTAGTCCTTCCCATCAATGATCCCGTGCGGATCAAAGCCAGCACCAAGAACAATTCCATGGGAAAACTTGTCGGTATACTCAAAATACTTCACAACCATGAAGATAGCAGCACATAAAAGAGTAAGCAAGAGTAATACCAAGACTTTTCGGTTTTCGCCTTTTTGTACAAAGTGAATCGATAGAGCCACCGTAAAACTGGAGGCAAGAAGTACTATGGTATTTAACGCTCCAAGGCGCCAGTCCAATAACTCACTCGCCTGAAGAAACACCTCTGGGTGCCAGGCTCGGTACACGGCATAAGCAACAAACATGCCCGCAAATAGAAGTACCTCCGTGACCAAAAAGAGCCACATCCCCAATTTCGCCGCATCAAACTGCTGTTCGTGATTGACGAAATAGTGCTTAAGAGTTGTGTCTGCACTGATCATCGTTAAGATTCCTTTTTAGGTCCAAAAACGTCATCGGCAAGATGATAGTCATAGGGGCCACGCGTAACTAGGGGAGTGTCATGAAAATTATGCTCATCAGGAACAGTCTCAGTATGCGTCCACTCAAGAGTGCAGGCTCCCCATGGGTTCGCAGTCGCCCTCGGTCCTCGCACCAGAGAATACAATGCATAGATTAGAATCATCACCAGTCCAACACCAAGAATGTACGAACCAATTGTAGAAGTCATGTTGAGAGCCGCAAACTCGGGAAAGGTTTCCAAGAACTCAGAGTAATCATGATAGCGGCGGGGCATACCTTTAGATCCAAGGAAGAACTGCGTGAAGAACGTCAAATTAAACCCAATAAACACCAAGATTGCCGCAATGACACCTGCTTTTTCGTTGTACATACGACCTGTCATCTTTGGCCACCAGTAATGCAGTCCGCCAATCAGACCGATCAGTGCTCCTCCCATCATCACATAGTGAAAATGTGCAACCACAAAATACGTGTCGTGCAAATGAACATCAACGGCCAGCACCCCAACCATAATTCCTGTCAGTCCCCCAATGGTAAAGAGGAATAAAAACATCAGGGCATATAGCATGGGAGTCTTCAGCCACACAGATCCTTTATACATCGTTGCCACCCAATTGAAGACCTTAATTCCGGTTGGGATTCCAATCAGGAAGGTGAGCATAGAGAAAATGATGGAAGAGAGTGCACTCTGCCCAGAGACGAACATGTGATGCCCCCAAACAAGGAAGCCAAGGAATGCAATGGCAACCGAAGACAGGGCAATGAATGTATAACCCGATACATGCTGGCGGGAGAAGGTTCCCATCAGGTCACTGATGATCCCCATCGCGGGGAGAATCATAATATAGACCGCCGGATGGCTGTAGAACCAGAAAAAATGTTGAAATAACACTGGATCGCCACCAAGGGCAGGATCAAAAATGCCGATATGCAAGAGCTTCTCTAAAAATAAGAGAACCATAGTGATACCGATTACGGGAGTCGCTAAGACTTGTACAATGGCGGTCGCGTAGATGGCCCAAGTAAACAATGGAAGTCGATTCCAGGTCATCCCCGGTGCACGCATTTTGTGTACCGTCACAATGAAATTCAACCCCGTAAAGATAGATGCGAATCCAGCAACAAAGACCGCAGAAGTAAGCCATAAAACGGCATTGGATGCACCACTGGAGTAAGGGGTGTAGAAGGTCCATCCAGTATCCACCTTTCCCACAAAGAGCCAGCCACATACTGCCATGAGTGCACCTGCCATAAAGAGGTACCAACTGGCCAGATTTAAACGTGGGAATGCTACATCGTTTGCACCAACCTGGAGAGGGAGTACAAAATTACCAAGGATCCCAGGGATGGCAGGGATGATGACGAGAAAGACCATCACCACGCCATGCAAGGTGAACACCTGATTGTATTCATCCTGGCCAAGGATGGTCTCTCCTGGAGCACCGAGCTCCGTTCGTACAAAAGTGGCAAGGATACCACCTAGGAGGAAGAACGCACCACATGCGATTGCATACAGGATACCAATGCGCTTATGATCGGTTGTAGTGAGCCACGACCAAAGACCTTTCTTGGCATTTAAGTAATTGTGGGATGTGTCACTCATAGTTTTAGTACTCTTTTATGAAGGCAACAAGGGCATCAATGTCATCAACGGACAATGTCGCAGCGTATTGTCCAGGCATCACAGGAGGATATCCTTCGACAATCTGTAACATTGGATTCACAATGGAGGTGCGAAGGTAGTTGTCATCGGCTTCCGCACTTGTTCCATCGGTAAAATTACGAACACTTCCAGCCAGACCAAGAAACGTAGGACCGGCAGCAACTGAGCCATCAAGTGAATGGCAGGCAAAGCAACCCTGTTGGGTATACAGTCGCTGACCACGCTCGGCAGGAGTCAATGTACCATCATCCATATTATCGGAAAGCCATTGATCAAACTCATCCTGAGATTGCACAATCACGCGGGAATACATGTCGGAGTGAGAAGTACCGCAGTACTCCGTGCAAGCGACAATAAAGGTGTCTTGTTTAGGTGACTCAAACCATACATACGAATAACGACCATTGAGCACATCTGCCTTGACCCTGAAGGCAGGGACAAAGAAACTGTGAATAACATCCTCACTGGTCATTCGAAGTTTCACGGGCTGATTCGTAGGAACATGCAGATCCGCCGAAACAACACCATTGGGGTAGGTGAAGGTCCAACTCCATTTTCGGGCCGTCACATTGATCTCATAGGAATTGGGAGGAGGAATTCCCTGTTCAAGAAAGACCTTAAATCCCCAGATGAAGACCACAGCAACGAGAATGGTAGGGAAAACAACCCAAGAGGCTTCTACAAGTTTATTTTCGTAAACGGGTTCAGGGCGATCAGCGTCGCTACGGCGACGGTAACGCCATGCAAAATAAACCATCGTCGAGATGACACCGACGAAAAGAATGATACTAGTGATGAGGATGAAATAAAAGAGGGCATCCACATCTCCAGCAATGGTAGATGCAGCTTCTGGAAGCCAGATTGAACTCTGTTGATTCATTCGCGCCTAGATTTTGTTGAATCGTTGATCCATAAAATGCTTAAAAATGCAATCAGCAGTAGAGCTGTAATACCACCCCCAACCTGCATCGCACGCCGCGCGACTAATACGTAAGAATTGGACGTTGGATCAAATTGGAAACAGTAAAGAAATGCACGGTCAAGAAGATTGCCCACCATTCCGTCTGAAGCTTCTACAATAGCTGCACGCAGATCACGACCTCTCGGCGACAGGTCAGGAAGGTAACGGGTGATCATTCCTGAATCGCTTAAAACGATGACCGCGGCAGGGTGGGCAAATTCACCCATGTCCTCAATCCATTTGTACTCAAAACCTACCGACTGGGTCAATGCGGTGATAGAGGCTTCATCACCCGTCAGAAATCTCCACTCAGCCACAGGATAGTCCAGCCGATTCATGTAGCGGGCTCGCTGTTGGGCGGCTCGTTCTGGAGTGTCATAGGGACTAAACGAAACCGTGAGCATTTCATACTTGGTCCCGGGAGTCCATGACAGATCCTGCAAACTGCGGGTTACACCGTCCAAGAGGCTACTGCACAGCATAGGACAGGTATGGTAGACGAAGGTGAGCACCACGGGGCGGCCTTGGTGAAAGTACTCCTGGAGCGTAACTGCCTTTCCATCTGAATCAAGAAAGGATAGATCAAGTGGAATCTGTTCACCTAACTGGGGTGTCAGTCCTACACCTTCATAGGCAATACTGGCTTGCTGGGTCAGTTGTGCATAGATCGGAGTGACCCACAGACTGAAAGCGAAGATGGCAAAGCAGTATCGATTCATCAGGGAACCATTTCCTCAGAGATCGGAGCATCTTCGGGGAATTCCTCAGCCACATGTAGGATCGCCTGCTCAATAGGAATTCGGAAGACTCCTTCGCTGATCATCTCATAACGGTTGAGTTGTTGCATGCCGCTCATCTGCAATCGTTCCACCGTTGGATACGACGCTTCAGCGGCATGCTCCATATGGACGCGATCAGCAACGTTGTTAAACCAGTAGGATGCAACAAACGACAGAAGGCCCAAGCCAAACAGAATGCTGAAAATGAACCACATCAGCGGAACAGCGGCGATGGCTTCGTTCTGAATTGGAGGAGGATCAGTAGTAGATTTGTCAGTATGAGCCATAACTCTGGATGTTAAACGTTTTCAAAGCGCAGGGATTTTTCAAGGTGGGGATCTTTCTCGCAGACAATAGAATGTCGACTCAACCGCCACAGGAAAGCCCCAACGAAAAGTGCCGAAAGTCCTATCCAGCAACTCAGGTCCAGCCAGTGAAACTGTGCCTGCTCTTTGTGAAGAACAGGCATAGCTTGCCAGTGAATGTCAAACCACTGCATGATCAGAAGCCACACGGCAATGATCGCAAGGGGAGCAGCAAATCGTTTGATGGCACGGGGAAGTAAGATCACAAAGGGCAGAATAAAATGTCCAAAGAGCAGGACTCCGCTGTGGGTTTCCCAGCCATGCTGTAGACGATACTTGAACCAAGCGGTTTCTTCTGGAATTCCTCCATACCAGATGAGCATGTACTGACTAAAGGCAATGTACGCCCAAAAGACCACAAACCCAAACATTAACTTTCCAAGATCATGGTAATGTTCACGGGTAACAACTCCTCTAAGCATGCCAGCACGTTGTAAGGAGGCAACGGTAAGAGCTGTAAAGCAGAAGGCAGATAAAAAGGCACCAGCGAAAAAATAGACCCCAAAGATCGTTGAAAACCAGTGCGGATCAAGGGTCATCAGCACGTCAAACGCTGCAAATGCAGTCGTAATGGCACATAGAGGCAGTCCCCATGCACTGACATGACGGAGCCGAACCGATATCTGGGGATCACCTGTCACATCCTGAAGAATGGAGAGCCTCCACAGCCGTGAAGAGATGAAGATCCAAGAAAGGAAATAAAATGCAAGACGTGCAAGAAAGAAGGGTATATTGAGGTATGCTACTTTTCCTGCAACGATTTCATCATAGTGATCGCTTGCAGGATCAGCAATGCCTTCCACGGTCCAGTGATGGTAGGGGCCATGAGCATCAAGCAGGCCAAGAATCACTGGAATGGAGAGAATGGCCAGCAGGGGAAAGGATACGGCCGCTGCCTCAGGGATTCTGCGAAGAGCAACAATCCATTCGGCACGGACCAGGTGCTTGATCAATACAATGAAGAGACATCCGAGTGCAAGACTGAGACAGAAGGTCCATCCGATAAGGTATGAAAAGTAAAACTGTTCAAGAAAAAGGTCACTCATCCCGACAAAGACGCTGACAATGGTCGTTGCCAAACCAGCCAGCAAGGCGACAATATAGGTCTTCGGGGATGCAGTAAATGGATATTGGTCACTCTTGGTCGGAGCAAGAGGATCAATGAACTTCATAAACAATGAACTGCCTTGGAGTGAGTCACGCATAAATTCTAAGGTCAAGGCGTAGGCTGGAATTGATTCCGTTGATCTGCAGGTATATCATCTATGGTAGCATTCTGGCTACGCTGCAATGCACGGACATAAGCAACAATGGCCCAACGATCGGCTACCGGGATTTGCTGTGCATATCCCGGCATACTGCGAACCCCATTGGACACAACTTCATACAGATATCCATCTTCAATCGTACGCAATCGGTCATCGTGGAAGCCAATAGGAACAAATCCATAGCCACCCGTCATTACCACGCCCTGCCCATCACCCGCCGCACCATGGCAGACACTGCAGTAGATATCATATCGATCCTGTCCACGCGTTGTAAACTCAACGGTATACTCTACAGGCATCACTTCAATGTAACTTCCGTCAGAAAGACGACCCGTGTGAAATGCAACATCTTCGCGTAACATGCCGCGAGCAACGGTGCCAGCAACAGGAGGACGCATGGCACGCCCATCGGCAAAGAAAGGATTGGCTTCCTGTGCCTCAAACCTCTCCATAGCATCCATATTTGGGTTGATGTGGATGGGAGGATTTTCACTCAGACTACCACGACAGCCCGAAAGAATGAATACGATCACAAAGAATGCAGAGAGTTTGTTCATTCTTCGGTTATATGCAGTTCTGAATATCCATGATCATGAATGACTTCAATTGATGTCGCACCGATGTCTTGCAGGAAGGTTTCGGTCGCTTTCAAGTCAAACTTGGAATCACTGGCAGCAATGTGCAGGAAAAAAGCATCATCAGTTACCCTATAAAATTCACGAGAGTAAAAGAGTGGATTATAGGGTCGGGGTAAACCATTCATCGCCAACATTCCACCAACGGTCAACAGGGCTGCCAAGAGCACGGTGAGCTCAAACATGATTGGAATGGAGGGTTCAATCGCAAAGAATGGTTTTCCGCTGATATTCATAGGATAATCAATCGCAGAAGTCCACCACTGTAACCAAGTTGCAAGCGCTAATCCTGTGATGCCTCCAATAAGGGTCAGGTAACCCACTTTGGATTGCCCTAATCCCATCGCACGATCCATGCCATGAATGGGGAAAGGGGAGTGGGTATCAAAATGGCGGTATCCAGCGGAGTGAACCTCGCGTGCAGCAGTGATCAGAGTGCCAGGGTTGGTAAACTCGGCCAATAACCCATAGACACCGTCATCACGAGCATCATAGATGCCCATAGTAGCTTTAATACTCTGTATGATAGTTTTGATCATAAAATTCTCAGATCATCAATGAGTTGATGGCTCGGATTCATCGTGATCATCATAAAAATGAGGATCACTTTCGGGGAGAACCATTTTTACCTCTGCCATGGCAACCATAGGCATGAAGCGAAGGAATAGTAAGAACAAGGTCATAAACAGTCCAAACGAACCTGCAAAGGTTAGCATGTCAACCCAGGTGGGATTGAAATAGTCCCAGCTACTCGGAAGAAAATCTCTATGCAGACTCGTCACGGTGATGACAAATCGCTCAAACCACATCCCGATATTGACGATGATGGAGGTCACGAACAAAAAGGGAATGCTTCTGCGGAGGCGTTTGACCCAGAAAAACTGCGGGAAAAGCAGGTTGCATGACATCATAATCCAATATGCCCATGCGTAAGGTCCTGTGGCTCGGTTGATAAATGCATACTGTTCATACTCTACCTGTGAATACCAAGCAATGAAGAACTCAGTAATGTAGGCAAATCCAACCATGGTCCCCGTAAGGAGCGTGATGATGGCCATCTTTTCCAGATGATCAATGGTGATGATATTTTCAATGCCATAGATTCGACGAGCTAGAATGAGCAGCGTCATGACCATGGCAAATCCAGAGAAAATGGCACCAGCGACAAAGTAGGGAGGAAAGATAGTGGTATGCCAACCTGGGATGATGCTCACAGCAAAGTCAAAAGAAACCACCGAATGAACACTCAAAACTAAGGGGGTTGCAAGGGCCGCAAGGAGGAGATAGGTCTTCTCGTAGTTTCGCCAGTGGCGGTTGGCTCCACTCCATCCCAGAGAAAAGAATCCCAGGATTCTACGTTTGAAAGTATTTCGGGCACGATCGCGCAGGGTTGCCAAGTCGGGAACCATACCAATGTACCAGAAGACCAGAGACACCGTGAAGTAGACACTCACAGCAAAGACATCCCACAGGAGCGGACTTTTGAACTGAGGCCACATTTCCATCTGATTGGGGAGGGGGAGGGTCCAGTAGATGACCCATACCCGGCCAACATGGATGGTAGGAAACAGTAGTGCACAGATGACGGCGAAAATCGTCATCGCCTCTGCACTTCGGTTGATCGCCGTTCTCCACTGCTGACGGAATAGGAATAGGATGGCAGAAATCAATGTACCTGCATGTCCGATGCCAACCCAGAATACAAAGTTTACGATCGGCCAACCCCAGCCCACAGGATTGTTGTTTCCCCAAACTCCAACGCCATTCCACACGAGGTAGCCAATGAGGATCAGCAGGATCGACAAAAGTGTGGATGACACCAGCAGGGTCATGTACCACACCGATGGGGGGCGTTTTTCTGTATGATAAGAGACCAACTGGGTTATGTCGTGAAACCCAAGATTTCCCGTCACCAGGGGTGGTTCAGCGGGAATCGTAGCGGTATGGTCAGTTGATGTTGACACGGTCAGTCAGATAATGTTCAAGGGCTAAGAAATGTCAGCGGGTTCAAGATCCAGATTTGGATTACGCACACGTGCCAGATACGAAACGCGCGGTTTGATATTCAATTCAGCAAGGAGTTTGTAGCCACGTGCATTCTGCATGGCTTGACTCACCTGACTTTGATCATCATTCAAGTCGCCGAATGTAATGGCTTCTGCGGGGCAGGCCTGCTGGCAGGCAGTGACGACCTCATCACGATGAAGCGACCGTTTTTCCAAACCAGCCCGTTTTTGCGTTTCGCGGATTCGTTGAATGCAGAAGGAGCATTTTTCCATGACCCCCCTGAATCGAATGGATACATTCGGATTCTGGGCCATCTGAACGGTTTCAGGAATGGTCTTGGACCAGTTATAGAAATTATATCGACGAACCTTGTAGGGGCAGTTATTAGCACAGTACCTCGTACCAATGCAACGGTTATAGATCATCTGATTGGTCCCATCGGGTGAATGAACCGTAGCAGCGACGGGGCACACAGATTCACATGGAGCATTTTCGCAGTGCTGACATGGAATGGGTTGCATGACGATCTGAGGATCGGCATCCAACTGCGTTCCTCCATCGGTGACAAAATAGCGGTCAATTCGTAGCCAGTGAAGCTCACGGCCATTGCCCACCTCTTTTTTGCCCACCACCTGGATATTGTTTTCGGCCTGACAGGCGACGATACATGCATTACAACCTGTACATGCATTCAGATCAATGACCATTCCCCACTGGTTCTGCCAGTAGTCGCTATCTCGGAATGCGGTGGATTTGGCAGGATGCGAATCTTTCCACAATTCAGGGTACTCCTGAAAATCCGTTTTTACATCCGAACTGGGGGTTGGCACTTCATCTTGGAGAGCAAAGGCTGGATCTTCACGATACTCATCCAAAGTGGCCATTCGAACAATCGGGCGGGATTTGGTATCAAGGATTCCATGGTCCTGCGTGGTTACAATCGTCCATTTCTGGCCAGTTGCCGTAATGTTGGCATCTGGTATGACGGACTGGGAAAACGTATTTCGGAGGATTGAGACATTCGTCCCGATTCCTGTGGCTAAAGTGCCCTTGGCGTACACATCCGTTTCGTCATCTTTATCCCAGAAAGGAGTATCACGCTGAGGACGTGTAGTAGAAATGTTGCGTCCATATCCGAGATTGACCGAGATCGTCTCATCGGCATGGCCAGGAAGAATCCAGATTGGCAAATCAACTTGTTGCCCGTTTGCACTGATCCTGACGACATCAGAGATATACCGTCCTTTGGAATATCTACAAACAAGTCCGTAATCCGCCGCCGTTTTGGGACTCATCACAGCGACGTTGTCCCAGACGATTTTCGTGATAGGATCGGGAAGTTCCTGACACCATGCGTTATTCGCAAAGCTGCCATCAAGGAGCGTGGAATCCAGACGTAGAATCAGTTCCAAGCCTGAATGAGAATCGGCCAATGGTCCATCAAAGGAGGGCTCAGTCGTAACAGAGTCATAACCTGTTCCCTCAAGGTATCCATTGTGTAAAACACGACGCCACTGCATCTCAAACTCTTGATCATCTAGGACGGAAGTCCATGTCTGACGCACAAGATCATAACCACTGGCTATTTGGCCAGTAGAAAGTGCATGTAGAATCTCAATTTCACTGCGAGCATTGTCGTAAAGTGGAGCAATCAGTGGTTGGACTGGTGTGAGCGTTCCATTCCAGGAGCGGCCATCTCCCCAAGCTTCCAAGAAATGAGCCATAGGAATGTGCCATGTACTCTTCTGAGCCGTCTCATCTACATGGAGACCAAGATGAATGCTGTCATTGACGCGCTCCAAAGCCGAATGAAATCCTAGAGCAGGAGGAGCATCATACACAGGGTTGACTCCCAACATCAACAGGACATCAATCAATCCTGATTCCATGTCGTCCACAAGTGCAGGAAGCGTTTGAGATTGGGGGTTCTGGGGAGATTGCTCGGTGTCAAGTAGAGAAATCGTTGCTCCTACAGCACCCACAGTATCGTTGATCAGTGCACAGAGTGCATGAACTTCGGGAGGTTGCGTTTCCCCAGCAACGAGGATACACTGTCCATTGGAATTGAGCAATTCACGAGCAATTTCGGATGCCAATGCGTCTGGAGTTGATCCTGAGTAGATTCCTAGGGCGGTGGCAAGTTGACTTGCAAAATCAGAAATTTGATCAGAACGCATACGCAGGCGGTGATCAGCCATTGTTCCCGTGGAAGTGTACGTACTCTCCATGACATAAAGACGACTCATCTGATCTTCAACACCATTGAGTTTGCGTCCCTGGGTAAACGAGTAGGTATTCCAATTGCCATTGGCCGCCGTCGTTCCAAGAAAATCTGCATCAAGGCTTACGATGATCTCAGCATTTTGAAAATCATAGATAGGGCGCAAAGGCAACCCATAGGCCATTTGAAAACCGAGTGCTTCGCTATCATCTCCCTCACTGCGATAATCTATCCATTCAAACGAGGAGAACTGATTTTCAAGCTCAACACGGAGGCGGGCACGGGTGGGGGAACTGTCGGGGGCTGCTAGAACAGCAATCCTGCGATTTCCAGACAGTGTCTGTTGTAACAGATTCAGCACATCTTGCCAAGAGGCGTTGGATCCGTTGTGCAAAATTTGTTTTGAACGATCAGGATCATAGAGTTGCAACAGTGATGCTTGATCAAAAACGCTTGACGATCCAGATGCGTTTGGATGATCGGGGTTTCCTTCCAGTTTCACAGGCCGACCGTCATAACTTTTTGCGAGTATTGGACGTGCTACACCGCGAAAATTCATGGCTGTTGCATAATTCAGAGCAACTCCAGGTATCAGTTCCTCAGGGCGATCTGAAAAGGGCATGATGGTTTCAACAGGTCGTCGACATGCTGCCAAACCAGCCATGGCCATAGAAGCCCCTAACAACTGCATAAAATGACGACGATTCGTCCCAGTGGGGCCTTCACTGGCCCCAGGTATGAGTTCTTCGGAGGCAACTTCAATCAGGTCAGGGTCCTGATGAAGATGGGGATGGCTCCGCCACATCTTCAGATCTGGCTCCGAGTAGGGGCCGTCAATCACGGGAAGAGAAATCATATTAATAGTGGCAGGCACTGCAGTTGGTGGGTGGACGGATTCCTTCCTGTTTGATTCGATTCAGGTTATCTTGGACAAATCCTGCACTGTGAACATAGCCCATCGTCGTGATTTCCTCATTGGGACGCAGGTATTTTTCAGGCTCGCGGTGGCATTCCAGACACCAGCCCATAGAGAGAGGTTCAACTAGATGAACAACATCCATATGATCTATACGTCCATGACACGTTTCACATCCGACCCCATTATTGACATGGACGGCATGGCTGAAGTGTGCATAATCAGGCACTTGATGAATTTTTACCCAAGGGATGGATGAATCGTCCGACCAACTGGCACGCACAGGCATGAGTTCTGTACTTTGTGGAAGCACCACTTCGTGACAGTTCATGCAGGTCTCTGTGGCGGGTACATTGGCTACATCTGCAACTTCAACAAAGCTATGGCAATAGCGGCAGTCCAGTCCTAATTGATCCACATGGACTCGATGACTGTAAGCAACGGGCTGTTCGGGGGCATATCCGACATCGGTATATTCAGGAGAGAAGTAGTACCAAACCAAGAATACGACGACCAGACCGCTTCCAAGTAGAGCACCCAGCGAAAGGTGGGGCAGAAGATTTGATTTCTTAGGAAAGATTTGGGGCATTGAGAGATGTTGCTCCTTTCAGAAAACAGTCAAAATTACGACAAAATGCTAAACACTTAACCATATCGGAACGCTTCATCAATGATAGACACATTTGAGTGAGAGTAAACGGTACAGATGCAGACAGGGTCTCGCCTGGAAAACATTAATCAGGTTTGAAGAAAGAGAATTCATGTACAGTCAATCGTAATGCATGCGGTTATATTCAGTGAAGGATACATGGTTCACATCAGGAATGATCAAATGAAGGGGCTTCCGTTTTTTTAAAGGTTCGTAAGTAAACATAGGTTTTGCCATTACCCGTCTCCATTTCTACGAAAAAATGCATTCCATCCAATTGGTCTGAGACAAGTAATCCATTTCTACTTTGAATGGCATTCACAGACTCTAAGAGTTGCTTATCCGTGAGTATGAGATGATTTCCAACAGCCAACATAGAATGTAGAAAACCCGGTTCATTCACATTCTGATAGATTGTAGTATTCTGCGGGACTTGACTTGAAAACAAATCTGTGATAGATTTGATTGCGTTCAACTGATATTCCAGATGAGACTCAAAGGTCAATTTCATGGTGTCATCAAGCGTCTGGGTAATGGGATGCAAACCCTGACATTGAAGAAGGCACGGAGAGTCATGTGACGAACCCTCCTGCATACCAGCATTGTTTCTTGGTGTTTCGCCACAGGGATGCTGTCAGTCATGGTGGTAGAATTTTAGGGATGGATGGTCATGTTCCAGTGTGAGAATGCTAATCAAAGTGTAATAAATTCTATCTCAACATGTTTCATCTGAAGAATCGTATTAGTTTTCAAAGGATCATTGTTAAAGAAAAGCCTGTCTAATGCGATCACTTTTTTTGGACGCAATTCTAGAATGTATTCAACAATATCGGGATTGATACGGTCCAAAATAAACACTAAATCATTGCCATCAATCATATAGAGATCTCTTTTCTTTTGAATAGAACAAGTTAATTCCTTGCCATTTTTAAGCATAAGTTCATAGACGATATAATCGATGGATGTATCGGGCTCAATAGGATCAACAAAGAGTTCCATCTGCTCTTTCAGAGATGTTCCATCATCGATTTGTCTCCATTGCTTAAAGTTGCTTGGAGAGAGTCGAAATACTTTAAAGCCATCGCCGTTATTTAAGTGCACAGAGCGTCGAATGCGTTCTTTAGAGAGTTCTGCGATATTAAAAGGAAGGTTTAGATCTTTCAAAAAGCGAATAATCTCTTTATTTTTGGGCAGATTCTCCTCAATCCTCTCCGCAAGTTGCACAATAATAAAATGAGGGTTCACTCCCTCTGTGGAGTACTTGAGAATTGAATCAGCTGTTGAACCAGAACCACCAAAAAAATCCAAAACATAGTCTCCATCCTTGACGTTTGCAATTTGCATCAAGGATTTTATCAGGCGGGTGGGTTTAGGATTTGAGAAGATATTTTTTCTTCCGTTGAATAGGGTTGTTAACTCATCATTTCCCTCCTGATTATGACCAAATAAATCGTGCGACCACCAGTTGTTTGCACATTGTCCCTCTTGTTCTCTCTCGAATTTGTAATACTTTTTTCGGGGCAGACCAGATCCATTTTTAGGAAAGATAATCCTGTTTTCAGCCAACAGTTTTTGATATGTGGCTTCTTCACCCATCCACTCTTCAGTATGTTCAACGCCAGTGGGGGTGATGATGGTATACCTATTTCCAGTTTGATCTGACCCCACTTTCCATGGTTTGGAAGCCCATTCCCCTTGAGGATCATCATCTGGGTTGGAGAAGTTGCCCGTAAGGGGCAATTTACCTACACCGCTCTCCTTGAAGTTTCTGGAATGATTAGCATAGCACAAGATATGTTCAGCTACAAGCCCAATCATCTTTGTTTTATCATTGGGCTGGTTATCGGTCTCCTCCAGTGGATATGACCCTCAAAATTTTCATGTCCAAAAATTTCATCCATCAATAGCCGAAGATTATGAACCTCATGATCATCAATAGAGACAAAAATCAAACCATCGACTCTCAGCAGGCTTTTTGCCAAGAAGAGACGGGGGTACATCATATTCAACCAGCTGCTATGATAATGTCCGTTTTCTTTTCTATTCTTTCGTAACGAGTCTTCACGGACCAGATTTCCATCGTTGTCTTTGTAACCGACCTGCTTTTCATATTTATCTTTGGATTCACAAAATTTGTCGGGATAGATGAAGGAATCACTACCAGTATTATAGGGAGGATCGATGTAGATCATCTTTACCTTATTGAAGTAACTTCTTTGCAGCACTTTTAATACATCCAAGTTTTCGCCTTCAATAAATACGTGTTTGGATGTATCAAAATTCACGGGCTCCTTTTGAACCGGAACCAGAGTATTGGTAATTGGGCTCTGAAGTTCTCGGAAAGAATCACTTTTCCCAGCCCAGTTGAGCACATAGCGTTCATCCGTAAAATGAAGATGTTCCCCGAGGGTAACTTTTAACTTTTCAAAGTCAACTTTCCCCTCAGAGAATGCTTCTGGGAGGATTTCATACAGTTGATTCAGTTTAACTTCTGACGGAGTAAGACTCTCACCGGTCATTTGAATATTGTTTAAATGATGGGACCACTGCAGAATGTCGGTTGGTCATCCGATAAAATCGCATACAAAATAAGATGGAAGCGGCAAATAAACCTACGACCAACCCCCACCAGAAACCCTCAGGCCCCCACTGAAGGCCAAATCCTAAGCCGAGTCCTGTTGGCATCCCAATGAGCCAGTAAGCAATAAATCCAAGAATCATTGGAAACTTGGTATCCTTTAATCCTCGCAAGGCTCCCAGTGCGGTCGCTTGTACTCCATCAAAGAGTTGAAAGATTGCAGCAATCCCTAGGAGGCTGATGACCTGAAGTGCAGTATCAACATTTTCTGGGTCATGTATATCAATATAGATACTCGTAATCCATGTTGGTGCAAACAAAAAAAGCAGTGCTGTACAGGTCATAAACAGGAAGGCCAAGCCAATTCCTGTATACCCAGATAGAGCTGCGGCAGTTGGATCTTTTGCACCAATATTTTGCCCAACTCGGACCGAGGTGGCCAATCCAATTCCCAAAGGAACCATGTAGGTGATGGCGGCACACTGAATCGCAATCTGGTGTGCGGCAATGGGAACGGCTCCGAAGGTGCCAATCAGAAATGCTGTCGCGCTAAACAGAGTGACCTCAAGCCCGATTGATCCTCCAATGGGGAGCCCGACACGTAGCAATTCCCTGAAGTAGCTCAAGTCTGGAGTTCGAAGTTTCCTGAGAACACCGTAGGATCGATAGGGGGTTTGGGTTGAAACATAACTCGCGATCGCAGCAAACATGAACCAATGGACAATGCTGGTGGACCATCCCGTTCCAATCAGTCCAAGGCGTGGAAATCCGAAGTGGCCAAACATCAGAGCGTAGTTGGCGAAGATATTCAGTAGAATTCCTGCCACAATGATAATGGTGACGGGGAGGGGGCGGCCAATGGCTTCCACAAAATTACGCAGTCCATTGAACCACATGAACGGGAGAAATCCCCACATGGCTGCACGTAAATACCCTTCAGCATAGGCGATCGTTGAGGGATCCTGTTGCATCACCGTCCATGGAATGCGTGCATTCCACATGATCAGAAGGACTGGAAGAGACAACAGTGTAGCCAGCCAGATGGCTTGACGCACTGTACGCCCGATCGGGTCGTGCTGTTTTGCACCGTACGCCTGTGAGACCAGAGGACCAACGGCCAACAGGACTCCGATCCCAATCAAGGCAAAAAGAAAATACGTTGCATTGCCGAGTGCAACTCCAGCCAGCTCAGGTGGACCAAGACGGCCGACCATCATCACATCAATGAATCCATTGCTGATCTGGCCTAACTGCGTGGCGACAATTGGAATTGAGAGAGCTGTGACGTTTCGTGCCTCACTCCTAAAGAGATGGACTTTTGAGGCTGAGGAATCCCCCCACTTCAATTGGTTAAGGATCATGCAAGGGTACAAAGAAGTTGGATCGCAAATCTATCATCAGGGTTATATGTTTTTGATCTTTCTTGGATTGATTCTACAGGTGAACCATCAGGTTGGACTTCCTGATGGTACAGAAATTTTCCCTCATTCAGCAATATTGGAGGTTGTGGAGACCAAGCAGTTTTCGGCCACAGCATACAATAAAGATAATAGAGAACGTTCAGATTGGCATATTGCAGAGTCATCTATCATGTCGGTGGATCAATTCGGGGTAGTGCAGGCCTTTACACCTTGGCAGATGATTCTTGCAACAGTTATAAGAGGAAAACCGGGATATGCAGAGATTGAAGTGGAGAAAAGCAGTGAGGGGCACCTTGAGGCAAGTTTGCCCTCGTCGGTGATTCTATCACAGACGAGTATGCCCATCCATGTTACGGTGAATGGTTCAGTTACGGAAGAACGAATTCAATACAAAAGTAGCCATCGCACCATTGCTACGGTCAGTAGTGACGGTCGCGTTCACGGAAAGCAGCCCGGCTCCGCGGTGATCACCGTTCAGACTTCAGGTTTGAAGACCGACATTGAAGTGACGGTCCGAGAAAATCCCGTTGTTTCGTATCAGATAGCTCAAAATCGATACATTGTTCGTCAAGGAGATGTTGTACGATTTCGGGTTCGTGCGGTTGATCAGCGGGGAGATGTGGTGGGAGGCATTTATCCGCGGTGGGAAGCATCTGGGGGTGGGTTATATTTAGAAAGTGAGGGTACAGATGGTGTCTTTGTCGCCGAGGATGCACGAGATTACACGGTGACTGCACATATTGGTGAAGAGATTCAGAGGTCGTTGATCTTAAGGGTAGACCCAAGAGTTTACCAAGAAACATTATCGGTGATTGGACGCGGGGCGATTACACATCATCGCTCTGGGGATATGTGGGCATTTGAAGGCATTGACGGGCGTGACTACGCCTATGTTGGCACTGTGATGTATGATTGGATGAAGGTATTTGACATCACACATCCAGAGCAGCCGATCCTGTTGGATTCTCTTCAGGTTAATGCTCAAAGTATTGTTGATGTGAATGTTCATTACAGCAATGAGATCGGGGTGATCATTGGTAAGGACATCTCCGGTCAGGATGGTGCAATTGTGCTTCTGGATCTGTCCAATCCAGCCCACCCCACAATTTTATCGGAGTATCGTGAAACGCTCAAAAGTGCCATCCACCATGTGTGGATTGAGCAAGATCTAATCTATGCATGCCATAACAGTGCACTCCATATCATAGATATTTCTGACCCTCTTTCTCCCGAAGAAGTTGGGCGTTGGGAGTTGAACAGGAAAGACGCAACGCTTCACGATGTCATTGTTCAGGATGGTTATGCCTATGTATCCTATGGGGATCATGGGGTGGTGATCCTTGATGTGGGACGTGGCACCCTTGGAGGGACTCCTGTTCAGCCAGTCATGATGAACCGTTTCGCTGATCGGGAAGGTCATGCACATTTCGCATGGCGATATGAGGATTATCTATTTGTGGGCAATGAAATTTTCCCGAAGAATGGGGACGGTAGCACACCGACAGATGCCCAAAGCTTTATTCATATTCTTGACGTATCGGACATTGAATCACCTCATGAAGTCGCACGATATGAAATATCTGACACAAGGGCACACCATGTATGGGTGGAAGATGATCGTTTATATGTGGGCGATGATCAGGGTGGATTACGAGTCGTTGATATCAGTGGTCAACTGCGAGGGAATTTAGATCAACAGGGGCGGGTGATTGCACATATCATGACGACCGATGATCCATCAATGATTCCAGAGTGGCCGATAACATGGGGGCCGCAGGTATTTAAGGGACATATTTACACATCCGACCTTAACAGTGGAATTTGGGTTACAAGAATGGATCCAGTCCGCCCGTAAAGATGGGAGACATCACTCCCCAGTTGATAGGTGCTGAATCCCATGCGAAAGATGCCGTTTTGGTCATAAAGAGATCAAAGGTTAGATGTGATCCCATGACTTGGTGAAGATTTTTTCGTCTTTGCTATTCTACTCTTGAAGCGTTACTGCGAAGGAGTCGTCATTCATGGAAGACATACATACAGACTTCAATGAAGTGTAACTAATGTAGCAATCTGGACTCGTTATATCGGAGAAGATTGGCTCACCAACCGAGTTGCCCGGATTATAAATGTGGACACCTTTCTGAAGTAGCCACAACGATGAAAGGGCTAGCTGTCATGACTGTGCATTCTATGAATAGGCCCGGTGGTTGGCTACAAGAAAAATGATCAAAACGTATGTTGAACGATGAGTATTTGTCCGTCCAAAAACGTATGGACCGGAGATGATTCTTGAACCAACCCAGTTGGTGTTCAAGGAACGAGGTATTTCTGCGAATCAATCGTGGTCACCGGATGGGGAATTTCATGCGAAGTACTCAAACGGAATCCTAATCCAACTCCTCCGATGGAAGGACCAAAATTACTATGAAGGTCTAAGCGAAAGCCTCTCGGCAACTGGATGCCATAGTTGGCCAGAGCACTGATGGACCACCGATCGGGCAGGTTGTTTTGATAAAGGAAAGCACTTCGGATAGGAGCATCCAAGAAAGAGCGTGTTGTGGAGGAGGGAGTTCCCCAGACAGGATTAATCAACAACGAGAATCCTTGTTGATTTTGATGTTTACCAAGTGTAAGTGTGATAGCCGCACCACGTTCAGAGTAGCCTTGAGCTGTATGGTGGGCAAGGATGCGAGCTTTGGCATGAAGGCGCACCATCTTGTAGATAGCTAAGAGTCCTCCATTGATTTCAACTCCTCGCCCAGTTTGCCCTGCACCGCCATCACGCCGAGCATAGGCACTGCCAGATGGTTTGATGGTCGCTCTACCTAGATGAAGAGGAAGCGACAGGTTCATTCCAACACGCATCTGATTGACGCTGACATTTTGATCATCAATGGTCTCCAGTCCCTCCGTGGTATAGATTCTCGCATAGGATACATCACCGATGACCGAAACATCAATCCCTCGGGGGGAACTAATCCGACGCTGAAGTTGAAGCATCCCGACTTCAAGAGATGTATCACTGGTTCCCATTCTACCCGTTGCTCGCACATTACGCATATGGCCTCGCCCCACTCCAATAGATCCCCAGATGGATGTAGATGGACTTTTCCATTGCAGGTATGGAGCGACTGTTGTCATATGCTGGGTAAGTTTCCCCGATGAATTGACGACACTCCAGTTTCCAACACTATGGCTGCGAGAGAGAGATATTCCTGTTAGCCATCGTTTTTCCAACCTTATATCTATACCAATCAGTGCTGTAAGTCGTTCATCACTATATTCAGAGGCGTATCCAAAAACGGACGGAGATCCTGCAAACCTCTGTAGGTCTCCTTGTCCCCAGAAAGTCCAGCGTCCCCGAGTCGAACATGCCTGATGTTCATCCGTGACTCCATCCCAAGAAAGGAAGAAGTTTGCTATTTCAGATGAGAGTTCACTATGGTGCTGTGCCAGTGATGGTATGGGTAGGAGGGGACTGAGAAATTCCTCAAACTTCATCGCCGCTGGGAATCTATTCACTGGACGAGCATACGCATAATAGGATCCGTACCGGCCATATCTATGCTCAATGGCTCGTAGTGCAGACGGATAGGTACTTCTAACCTGAGTTGAGAGAGTTGTCATTGCCCTTTTCCAGCTCAAAGGAAGGTGTCGCCCCATGACGGCAAGATTGGATGGCTGACAAAGATCCATATCCAATCGGTGACTTAACGCTGTTCGTATACTGGTTAAATGGCCTCGGGCAGTAGCAGCTAACAAATTCTCAATGACTGCACGTTGGAGGCGATCACTCACATGGACCTGAAAACTATGGGTTGCCTGGAGCCCTTGGGGGTCCGATGCAATGACGATGACCCTAGTTGAGCCATAGTTCAATGGGATCAGTTCCATCGTAGATCCAGTGATAATAGAGTTGACAATGGAAGGGTCACCAGATTGAGTTTCATAGGACAAATTGTCGGAGTCTACATCCACAAAGTACGGCGATAGGTCAATGTGAATCGTCTGACCACCCTCATCAAGAAACTGATCAGGAATCGTCCCTACGGCCTTAGGTGCATCATTTACAGGAATCACCGACAGAATTACGGATGCAGTATCCGTCAAACCACGCCCATCGGAAGCAATATAGGTGAAGATATCCGTACCATGAAAGTCGTTATTTGGAGTATACAGGACATGTTCTCTGGAGACGATCTGTACGGTTCCATGGGTTGCCGTTGTAGTAGAATGGACCCGTAGAGGGTCACCATCAGGATCCATGTCATTGGCCAGTACATTAATCTGGATTGATCTTCAATGGTAATCGCCTCATCATTGATCGCTTCGGGATGTTCGTTGACATCTATTACCTTGATGATTACCTTTACAGAGTCATCAGCCCCAAACTCGTCTTCGGCGTGCACATCCATTTCAAAATCTTGGAGATTCGTTTCATAGTCCTCACCAGGTCCCTGATACAGGACTTTTCCACTATGCATATCAACACTGAAGCGATCCTGATCGCCACGGATCAGTTTGTAAACCAGCCCATCGCCGTCAGCATCCACTGCTGTGACCATCCCGAGTTCAATAGCATTGAGACGGCCATCCAATTTCTCTAGAAGTTCAAAGTGATAGGGTGACTGATCAAAATAGGGGGGTTGATTGATGATGTACATATTCATTGCATCGGAGGCGGTGCCTCCCCTGTCATCGGACACATTTACTTCAATGCTTGCTTGACCGGGTACGTTCGGTGCTTTCCAGCGCACCGTTGCTTGATCGGTGTCTCCCTCAAAACTCCCCACGGATGCACTCCAACTGTAGATCAGAGGATCACCATCGGGGTCTGAAGCTAAAGCAGTCAATTGAGATGTCGCATTCATGGGCATGGTACAGGGCTGACATTGAATCGTCACAGTTGGAGCACGATTGGGTGGTGGCGAGTTGTCTACGATTGTGATTTCAGCCGCGGATGGATCACCTAAGGTTAACCAGTCAGGCATAGCCCCTAAAGCAACGTTGATCGTCTCATCATCTAGATCGGTATCCTCAACGGTATGGATAGAGGCCGTTCCTGACAGGCTACTTTCCTCAATGGTGACACTGGTGACGGGAGTAAAGTCGTCCTTTTCTGCGCTTACTGCTGTCATGCTGAGGGGAATTGTGACAGGATTAAGCAGTCGCTGAGAGAGCAAAACGGTAACAATAATGGATTGTCCCTCGTCTACGGGATTAGGAGCAGCTGTTAAGGTTACTTCACGAGGATCATCGCCATCCGTTATCGTGACCATGACCTTCCCTGTTTCATCGGTATAATTTCCGCCTGATGCCGTCAGTAGTAAGGTTGCCGATTCGTTTGCAATATCATCGTCTTCAAATGTAGTCACTGAGACGGTCTGAGGCTGATTCCATGTAAGGGTAGTAAATTTGAGTATGGATTGATTGCCCATTACATCCATATTGGTATCAATCATGACCTCGCCCAACATCACACTAATACTTACACTTACACTGGCTGTTGGTTCTGAGGAGAGGTGCACGGTAAAGTTTCCACTTTCACCCTCGGTTATGGTTAAATGTGTTGGATTAATCACCAATGCAACGTCATGGATATCCGTGATGGTCACATTCACATCAGCGGTTTGTCCTTCATAGTTACCACCTGATGCTCTGTTTCGTAATATTGCTGAGCCATCAATAGCATCGTCATCATGTTCGGTAGTAACGATCACAGTCTGAGGCAGGCTCCAAGTAGAGGTCGTAAACTCCATGATGGATTGACTGTCGAGTTGACTACTGTTGGTGTCAAACGTGATGTCATTTGAAAGATTACTGACGGTGACGGTCACATCTGCTGATGGTTGCGATGATAAATGTACGGTATAGACTCCACCGCTTCCCTCAGTGATGGATATATCCGTCGGCGTGACGACTAATCCTATGTCATCATCATCTATCACCGTCACTTCCACATCTGCCGTTATTCCAGTATAATTGGCACCCGATGCCGTATTACCGAGGATGACGAGATGATTTTCTACATCATCGTCTTCCTCCGTGTTGATCCTTACTGTCTGTGGTTGCGACCAGTTAGATGTATTGAACTCCAGATTCGTTTGAATGCCGGGTGCGTCACTGTTGGTGTCAATGGTCAAAATTTCTGAAGTATTGATCACATACACCGTCACATCGCCACTTGGCTCGGACGACAGGCGAACAGTATAGAATCCACTTCCACCCTCGGAGATGGTTAAATCCGTAGGTGTAACGATCAATCGGATATCATCCTGATCTCTAATCGTAACTTGTACATCCCCTGCGACTCCCGCATAATTGCCACCTGAAGCCGTATTTTGCAGTGTCAGCGATTCATGGATTCCGTCGTCATCTTCAAGAGTATTCACCGTTACTGTTTGGAGCTCATACCAGTTGGATGTGGTGAATTCCATCGTGGATTGATTTCCGCGTAAATTCTCATTGGTGTCAAAGGTCGCATCATTCAAGGGTCCGCTTACGATGACGGTCACATCTGCGGTCGGTTCTGAAGATAGACGCACCGTGTAGGCTCCGCTGGCTCCCTCCACCAAGGTGAGATTTGTAGGAGCAATGACCAATTCAGTATCATCTACATCCGTGATTGTGACATTTACAAGTGCCGTTTTCCCAGTGTAATCACCTCCATTGGCCGTATTTCTTAGTACCCCTATGCCATTGATTGCATCATCATCACTTCCTGCTGCGATCGTAACGGTTTGGGGCTCGTTCCATGTGGCAGTCGTAAACTCCATAGACGACTGGCTACCTGGAGAACTGCTCTGTGTGTCCATCGTCATTTCTCCCGAATCAACAAGCACATTCACCGTAACATCCGCTGTTGGCTCAGTCGACAAGCGGACAGTATACGTTCCCGTCCCTCCCTCCGGTATCGTGATATCCGTCGGTGAAACCACTAATTGAGCTGCATCTGGATCTGTAATCGTTACGGTGACATCAGCAGTGATTGCGTCATAATCCCCTCCCGATGCCGTATTGCTCAATACGATAGTATCGTTTATAGCATCATCATCATGTGAAGTAGCTACCGAGACGGCCTGCGGCTGATTCCATGTAGAGGCAGTGAATTCCATTGTCGATTGATTCCCTGGTGAGTCACTGTTCGTATCCATGGCGACCTTACTTGAAGGACTACTCACAGCAACGGTCACATCAGCAGTCGGTTGGGTAGAAAGACGTAAGGTGTAGGTTCCGCTTCCACCTTCGGTAATGGATAAATTTACAGGTGAAACCACCAATGCAACATCATCTTGATCATTGACAGTCACAACAACATTGGAGGTCTTTCCATCATAACCGCCCCCCGATGCAGTGTGTTTTAGAGTGATCACATCATCTTGTCCATCAGGATCATCGTCAGCAGTGATAGTTACGGTTTGCGGTTGATTCCAGTTCGTGGTCGTAAACTCAAGGCTTGTAAGATCAGGTGAAAGATCGGTACCTGCATGGCCAGTGACGGCAACCGTAACCGTAGATATCGGAGCAACTGTGAGAACCGCAGTATAAGTTTTTGAAGATCCCTCTGAAACTTCAACAGATGAAGGAGTGACTCTGATCTCTGCTGACTGTATGTCATCGTCTTCCACCTGAACATTCACGCCTCGGATGGGAAGAGGAACGGTGGCACCAGGGGGAAGATAGTTCGCACTTGGTGTGATGGTAATGAGTGCAGTAGCATTGCCCAGTGCGTCGTTGTCAACGGCAGTAATGGTATAAGCCTTAGATTGGCCGCCTTCATCCTCGGGGTAGGTTAAGGTTGTTGGTAAGACCGTGACGACATTCGGGTTGCTACTGGTCAGTGTGACCGTCACATCTCCTTGACCGCCATAAGGCCGCACATAGATGTAGCGGTTGTTTGAGGTTCCTTCAAGAATGTCTGTCGTAAAGGGCTCATTATCATAAACCGACACTCTGATCGTATTTGTAACCCCAGTGTATTCAATGGCTCCAGTGGCCGTGAGCTCAATCGTTGTTCTGACTCTAGGCGAATTGAAGATCGCATCATCCACTCCGCTAATGATAACCGGCTGAGGAGTTGAATAATTGGTAGGGGTGAAGGTTAAACTTGTGGGAGAGACAGTAACCGCAGTGGGATCGGCCACGGTTAGGGTGACGGTAACATTGGTGGTTGGAGCTTGTGATAGCTGTACGGTTTGGGGAAATGTACTTGCTTCACCAACCGAGAATGTAGAATCAAAGACCCGAATATTGTATGTATTGATATTGTCATGGATGACGACATCAAGATCTCTTGAAATTCCATGAAAATCTGCTCCAGAAGCAGCAAAGGAGATGGTGAAGTTTTCATTTTCTTGATCCTCATCCCATCCAGCAGTGATATTCACCGTATGATAATTCAACGAGGGTGTGAAGGTCAGGGTCGTCTTATCCAGAGTTGCATCATCTTCGTTTTCAGAGATGGTGACGGTTACGGTACCTGTGGGAGCTGTGCTGAGACTCACGCCAACCGTAATCACACTGCCCTCTCGTAACGTTAAAGGTGAGATCACACTTAAGTCAATCGTTCTCGGTGCTTGACTGTAGGCGGGCAGGGACACGACTGAAAAAAGCAACAACAGAAGCAAGCGGTGAAGCTTACGTTGTATTAGACATTCACCTTCGTGGTTTCGTATCTCATAGGGGGAATCCATGGCACTGAACTTGAAGTTCTGATCTCAAGATACGACAGTTTTGAAAAATCAAGCCAGATGTTGATGAATTCTGGTCGATTTCGTCTTGGAGCGAGATGAGAATATTGACTACATTATAGGCTCTTGGTTCCTCTACTTTATTTGTGAGTTGAGAGATTTCGATAGTTGCTGGATACAAATCTTAGCCTCTACAATAGAAGTAGAATGCGTTCAATAATCGTGAATGATTTCGGAATTTCAATGGGTTGCGACTCTTCAAAACCCTCTTCCACCGGTTAAATATCCACCAACTACTCATAGAATACTGTGGTCTTCTATAAGGGGTTTTATAAGAGAATCTCCACTATAATAATGGACTAGTACGCTAACCAGCGATTGCATTTTAGTGCACCAAGTTAATAGATTACGCGTATTTCTTTTGGGGGAATCATTGAATACAATTCGCCTCTGAGATGTACATTCGCTTCGGCATACTCACTGAAGATGCTGATATAATCAAAAACAATCACCCCATTCAGTTTAATGGAAATTTCCTTAACTTGGTAGGTACCCTTTTGGACACAACCTGATATTCGCTCTCATCATATTTTGCCGTATCATTCATGGCTTGTATACCCTAGACAGTAGCAAGGCAAACTTCAATGAAAACCATTATGGATAGGCAGTCCGACCTTGGGCAAATAGAGAATGTTCTTGTCGAAAGTCACCAGGCTTTTTGAATCAGAGAGATGATGACACGACACATTTCACGTAGGGAACTGCTGAAGATTGGTGCAGGGGGCCTTTTTCTTAGTTCGCACCGGCGCAGAACTCAACCCGACTCCGTATGTCTTGGTGTGATTGCAGATTTACATCATGGCTTAGCACCACGGGCAATGGAGCGATTAGAAGTATTCATGCAAGCCGTCGCCAAGCACAAACCTGATGCGATTCTCCAGTTAGGAGATTTCAATTTTGGAACCAAGGAGAGTCACGAGTGCCTAGATCTTTGGAATTCATTCCCTGGGCGAAGGTATCATGTACTCGGCAACCATGATATGGACTTCGTGTCCAAGGATGTGATTGTTCAAAAGTGGGGCATGCCAGCCCCCTACTATTCCTTTGATTTTGGTCCTTATCATTTGGTCATTCTGGATCGTAACAATCTAAAGATAGATGAAGGTTATACCCCCTACAGTGAAGCTAATTTCTATGTAGACATCGCTCTGCGTGGCTATGCCGATGATGCTCAGCTGGCTTGGCTCCGTGATGACCTCGCCAAATCTTCCCTCCCAACAGTTGTATTTGTGCATCAGGGGCTCGGTCTTCCCACCTCTATGCCTGAGGCTGGCCGTGCTATTGAAGCCGTACTAGAAGAGCACAACAGCAATGGGGGCAACAGTAAAGTTGTGGCCTGCTTTTGTGGTCATCATCATATCGATCGGTATACGCTCAAGAATGGCATCCACTATCTATGGATCAACAGTGCCTCTTACTATTGGGTTGGAGAAGAGTACGGAAGCATGGCACCCTACACAAATGCCCTCTATACGTTTATTACTTTCCATTCTAATGGGTTGATAGAAATTGAGGCTTGTCATACAGACTGGGCAGATCCTTCTCCTGCTGATCGCGGTTTCCCCAGAGCTGATGAATTGACGCCGTTCATTTCTGCCCGACTCCTTGAACCCTGAGTAAACGGTCCAAGTTGTGCATATTGATGGTGATTGCTGTTTGGGGTTGTTTCAGTTGTTTATCACCAATATCCTAGCATTCATCAGTCAGCTAATAAGATCAGCATCTACGACTACAGGCTGTCATGATGTAATTGTCATCTGAAACTTTGGTAATGTGACCCGAAGTTTATCTTTGATAGTTTTTGTTGTACAAGATATAGTGCCCATGGATCAGTTATGCCAATCTTGACTATGGCAGGTGTGTGATGAAAAGAGAAAGATTTTCAATTAGTTGGGTTCAGTGAGATCAGGTGATAGGAGCACAACATGATGTTGATTAATTTGAGAGTGAAATACTTCAGGGATGCGTGCCCAATCAACCACTTCTACGAGAAATGGTATTCTTGACTCTCGAATTGCATCCTTGAATTCAACCAACTGATCAATCGGAATTTTTTGAAGATTTGGACCGCGTACAACAAGATCAAGGTCACTACCATCATGGCTTTGCCCATTCGTACGGCTACCATAGGCCCACACCTCAACATCTGGGAGATGATCCCGGAATAGAGCAACGAGTTCTTTATGGTGCCTGGGTAAAAGATCTAAGGATTCACTCATAGGAAGCTGTTTCAATGATTTCGGCTAATGCTTTAGCATCAATGATGAAGGTTGGCAATAGTTCCAGTGTAGCTTCTGCGAAGTCTTCACCATAATCATGCACGGTAAAATTACGATGATCACGGTAGTCCATCCATCGTTCAGTAGCGACGGCATCCATTAAGTCATGACGATTAGCATGACGGAATAGATCCTTAAAATGCAAGCGATCTGCCGCTTTATTACTGGACAAGTATCGTCTCAAACGCTTGCGTAGAAGCTTGCCACTCTGTTCAAGTATGATCTCAAATTCCTTTACGCATGCAGCTCGGTAGATTTGATTTAAGGGGTCATCTTTCGAATCAAAGTGTTGGATCTCCTGAACTGCATGTTCAAGAGTAGCAATGCACAAGCGAAGAAAAGTCGTATCAATCAATCTTCATCACATCAATATGTCAAATTATTGTATCTAAACAAAAATTCCACAGGGTGTGATCCATTTGTAAGGATACCGATCATCAATCTTCTGATTATTTTAAACAGATCTGTGGTCAACGGATATAAGTTAATGTTATTGAGTCGACCACAAATGCGATTTAAGGCGGATCTTCGTGAGAGATCTATAGTAGTGAAGATACCCCGAAAAAAAGAAACATGATGAGTAGACTCATCCACAATGTGCACCCTTTTCCACTAAATGACTCGTCAATGAAAGATCTTCTCTTGCAGAATTCACGTACTTCACGGAGGCAATTTCTACACACCTCAGGTGCTTTTGCCTTAGGTTTTGTGGGGCTCCACTCACTTGTTGGATGCCAAAACTTCACCGCTCAGGCAAAGGACAGATTTGGTCCACTCATCTCTGATCCAGAAGGGATCATGGATTTACCTAAAAATTTTAGTTACAAAGTCATATCTCGCATGGGAGATAGGATGGATGATGGTTTCTATGTTCCAGGGGCAGCTGATGGCATGGCGACGTTTTCAGGCCCACAGGGAGAAACCATCCTGATCCGCAATCATGAAGTCAACCCCGATGCGGACCCAATGATGGGTGCCTTTGGGGAAAAGAATGATCTTCTTGATCGCCTTGACTCAAATTTTTTCTACGATGCGGGCACCGATGGATCTCCTGCACTTGGCGGAACAACAACCTTAGTCTACGATACGCACAATCAGCAGCTGGTATCGCAATTTCTGAGTTTAGCTGGCACACTGCGCAACTGTGCAGGTGGACCAACCCCTTGGAATACTTGGATGACCTGTGAAGAAATCACGGTCTTGGCAGGAGATAGGTTTGCAAAAGATCATGGCTATGTTTTTCAGGTACCTGCTACGATTTCACCTCAGGTTACCCCTCCAGTGCCGATTCGTGCAATGGGAAGGTTCAATCATGAAGCGGTAGCCGTTGATCCAATCACGAATATTATTTACCAGACCGAAGATGAACATGATAGCTTAATCTACCGATATTTTCCTGAGAATCCAGAAGATGTAGAGGCGGGGGGGCAATTGCAGGCATTGCAGGTGGTCGGAATGCCGAGTCTTGATACCCGTAACTGGGATGCACAAAACGTCAATGTGGGAGAGATCATGAACGTTACTTGGATCAACATGGACGATGTAGAAGCACCAATGGGGGATTTACGACTTCGGGGATTTGATCAGGGAGCAGCTATGTTTGCACGAGGGGAAGGCATGTGGTATGGCAATCATGCAGTGTATTTTGCATGCACCAATGGTGGAAACGCAAAGCGCGGACAGATCTGGAAACTCAACCCCACCGAAGATACCTTGGAGCTGTTTATTGAGCCTAATGATCCAGGCCTGATAGAAAATGCGGACAACCTGACCGTCACGCCTTGGGGGGATCTCATTGTTTGTGAGGATGGATCCAATGAGCAATTCCTAGTTGGAGTCACTCCACAAGGAGAACTGTACAAATTTGCACGGAATGCCGTGAGTCACTCCGAGCTGGCCGGTGCAACGTTTTCACCAGATGGCACCACGCTGTTTGTCAATATTCAGCATGACGGATTGACCTTAGCCATTATGGGTCCGTGGACATGACTCAATGTGTAGGGAATGACCATAGATCGCAAACTCTTTGACGCATGCGGCTCGGTAGATTTGATACAATGGCAATCAGCAAAGTCCCCTTTATTTCAAAATTATCAAAATAACCCATGGATCAACAAGAATGGGTTTTTACCCAAGTAAATGCTTGTCATTGGTCACAATACAATCAGCATTCCCCGCGATTGCACAATCTATGAATTTGTTGTCATCCCAGTCATTGTGAATCAAGTTCCACCTGTAGTATAGATTGATTAAAGAGACATTATGAAATTGATCAAGATCGCTGAGCACATCATTGGTTATGTCAAGTCCCATGTGTCGCCCAATGACCTCTTCATATTCTAGAATGATTTCTGTGGAGATCAACATAGAATACATCCCCAATTTCAGACTACAATAGATCCAATGATATGGTGATCTATTAGAAATTGAAACGAGAAAATATTTGTATCAAGGACCACCCGAAGATCCATGAAATTGAGGTTGGTAGGGAGTCCGCATGTGAGTATGAGCCATACGATGAAAATCATCGTCAGTCCAACCTTTTTCATCCACCACTTGATTAGCCTTTGAAATGGTTCGGTCAGAAAGGTAATCTGCAATGATGGAAGATATTTCAAACCACACCTCATCCGGTACATCCAGGCGCTGCAACTTAGCAAGAAGTTCCAACTTCCTTTGGCTAACTTTATCCGATAAGGGAATATCCATTTCTTTTTTCTGTTTCATGATTTATTGGGAATCTATGATGATCAAAACAATACAACTTTAAAGTGATAGAAATGTTTCTATTATTATTGAGGAAGGCGTTTGCAAAACTTCTGCGTTTTAGAAAAAATAATGCACTGAAGCACTTCTGGTGCGTTTTTGGGAGTTGATCCTGAGGTTTTGCAAAAGCCTCGAGGGTATGTATTTTCAAGTAGATCCATTTCTGCGAGATTTGACAAGTTATAGGTCTGTACATGATAATCCAATGAGCTATGATCCATTGATGAATAGCAGACATTTCATCGTAAACTCATCTATGATCAACGGATATAACAACATTACCTAATATGAGTCACGTATTCATTTCGTTGGTGGGTCTTCGCGGAAAGAGCAATATGCCGAATATTTGCAATATTCAGATTAACATGTTCAAGTAGACTGGTGTACATTTGGTACCATTTTCCACTTATGACTCTCAATGAAAGATCTTCATTTACACAATTCTCCCACATCTCGTAGGCAGTTTTTACAGACCTCGGGTGCATTTGCACTCGGTTTTGTGGGGCTTCACTTACTTGTTGGATGCCAAAACTTTACCGCTCAGGCAAAGGACAGATTTGGTCCACTCATCTCTGATCCCAAAGAGATCATGGATTTACCTGAAAATTTTAGTTACAAAGTCATATCTCGCATGGGAGATAGGATGGATGATGGTTTCTATGTTCCAGGGGCAGCTGATGGCATGGCGACGTTTTCAGGCCCACAGGGAGAAACCATCCTGATTCGAAATCATGAAGTTAACCCCGATGCAAATCCAACGATGGGTGCCTTAGGGGAAAACAATGGGAATTATATACGTGAGTAACCACAAACGGAACCTTTTTATTTGGTTGTGTTTAACAGACA
>JAPOUL010000158.1 GCA_026708685.1 Bacteroidota bacterium | reverse complement strand
AATCATTGATGAGAAAAAATAAAATAACAGAAAAGATAAAATGAATTAAATTATAGTGTTTTGTATAAGTTATTTATGGACGAGCCCTAAATGGAGGTATATGTTTGATGACGTGCTCAATCACATGTGTTGATTTGATTCCTCCATGAGCATTTACAGTTTGGGTGGTTCTTACTTCGCAAACCAAAGTATCTCCTTTGGTAAAAGAAACTAAACTATTCTGAATTTTGTCTAGAAATTCCTGATCGGCCATTTCTGAATATAGTGATGATTCACCATCAGACAGATGCCATTTATTATCGACTCTAAAGGAAACCGACATAATTTTAAAAGCCACCTGACGACAGGATTCTATAACATGTGAAGTTGATGGGGGAAGACGTTTAAAGTGCGAGGCCTCTTCTTTGGTGACAGTGATATTTTCTTCGGGGTAGTAACATTTGAATTCTTCAATCCCCTCATGTCTAAGAGGTTCTTCAACCAGTTTTTGAATGGCTATTTGGGTATCTGGTGAGGTGAAAATACTGTATAGATTCTTCTCAATCTCAATACGATCAGATCCAGCTGTAATTGCAATTTTACCATCTTTCAGATTTTCTACCTTAGAAATTTTTCTCCCCTTGATCGTTTTATAGAGTGCGAAAAGCCCAGCCGCACCACCAATAATCGCAATAAGTCTCTCAAGTGCTTCAGTAGAATCGCCTGTAAAAATGTCAACAATTTTATCCCAAGTTGACATGACTAAATCTAATATCACCTCAAAAGATCCATTTCCTGTTGCACTCACATTGATTTTCACCTCAGCATCCTTTCCATAGAGTACTCGACTTGCACTTGAATAAAGTTCACTTACAGACAAGAGGGCCGGTGCGAGGTCACGTACATCCATGGTCCCATCAACAAGTCCGGGACCGTCATATGCAATGGAAAAAGAGACTTTTTCTTTTGAATGATGATGCATCTGATTTAGAAATATAACGGAACACTCAGAGTTTAGGTGTGGATTGATGATACAGATAAGGTTATTATCACTGATCAAGCGAAAAGTAACGCGTGAAACGCGGCTAAACCCCTTAAGTATGCAAATATATGAACAAAAGTGTAAGAAAACTGATGTTATGATTCTGAGGCAATAGCATCATGTGACGATGTAACACATGCAGATAGACTTGTGCACCAATATGAAAATGAATCATTGATGGATCTCCCATAGAGGAATTCAGATACCCAAGGTACGCTTTTTAAGAACCAATAGCCCCTCTGTCCCACTGGTCACGATCAATGTTCCACTTTTGAAATAAGGATAATTGCTCCATGAGGTAGATCCAGGCCCCGGTTCAAAAAATCCAATCTCTACGGGGTTTAGGCGATTTGAAATGTCTAGGATACGTAGACCAGCTCCATAATTGGATTGATACATCAGATCGCCTTTGATGTACAGGTTGTGGTCTGTGTCCGTGGTGCTGGCGATATATTCATTAACCAAAATTGGATCATCAAGGTCCGAAACATCCCAGACCAATGTTCGTGTACCTTCGACCAATCCTTGAGGTTCATCTCCTTCATCATTCATATAAAAATATCGATGGTCCTCGGTAAGCCATCCTTGATGAGTATAAGCCACCTTAGGATAGGATACGACAGAGATGGCCACAGGGTTCTCTTTATCAGTCACATCCGCAATGCTCAGTGCAGTTTCGTTGGATCCAAGACATATTTCTCGGCCTGAGTATTGTATATCAGGGCCTGAGTAGATCACACATTGTGCATCGTGTGAATAACCAGTCTTTGTACGACCCGTATTGGGGTCAGCAAAACATCCTGCGAAGGATGGTGCGGCAGGTTGACGCAGATCCAACATATGAAGCCCGCCTCCACAGGTTTCGCCTCCGCTGTTTGCACCGACCACAAAACCAAATCCAGTTTCTTCATTGATCACGATGTTGTGTGCACTGGCAATTCCTGTGTAGATGGCGGTTTCCTCAAAGGTAATGGGAGCGTCTTCCACATCTCTCAATTGGGTGAGATCAAAAACTTGTACCCCATGTTGACCTGCTCCATCGGCAACCACATAGGCGTGATCAGCATATACTTTTACATCTCTCCATACATTTGCAACGGAGCCAGTGGTCATGGGTAGATCACCCAAATAGCGGGGATATTCAGGATTGGTTATATCAATGAAGGATGTACCATCATTGCGCCCGACCAGAGCATATTCACGAGACGTTAAGGGGTCCGTCCATCCCCAGATATCATTAAGTCGGGTGCCTCGCTTTCCACCCATTTCTGGAAGAGGCACAAAAGCTGTCAAGTCTACATTGCTACAAGGCCATCTCGAAACAAACCCATCATTGCATTGAATTTCCCGGCCACGAATGGACTGGTGACTCTTAACATCATTGATCAGAGTCATTGAGGAAATCCAATCGTCTCCCACTCGCTTGATAACAACAGCACCTCCTGCCCTTGAATCCATACGTACTGCTCCGACGACTGCAAGATCTCTATGAACTGCAATGCGGCTTCCAAATGCAGCTCGTCCGATAGATTCATCAGGCTGTAAAGGTAAAGTAGAAATCCATCTGTCATCATTCAATAGATAACGATGCACTGCTCCGCGTCCTTGATTATTACGATTTGCACCGATCCATAACTCGTTATCCGATGATGCGAGGGAAGCACCAAATTGAGATGAACGGTACTGAGTAGGAGGCTGGAGCATGTGGCGTATCTGAATCTCTTTGGATTCCAAATCCAATTCATAGATCAGAACGATTCCAGTCCTTTGGTTGTGATTCGGTGCTCCAACGTAGATTCGTCCTTGATCTACCATGACGGAACTTCCCATACGGCTTGTTGGCTCCAGAAAATCTGGTATCAGTTGGGCTGTTTGTTTCCATTGGTTGGATGTACGCTCGAAAACATAAACTAAACTCGTTCGATCTGGAGATGGAAGAGCACTGATCACAGCCAAGTCTTCTTCAATGGATAGAGTTGATCCAAACCGATTGCCAGATGTAGGATCATTTACGGTCAGGATAGCACTTTCTGAGAATGATCCATCAGCATGTTCTCGGAAAGCATAAACGGCTCCTTCCGACTCGCTTCTTCCCGGTGCACCGATGAGAATGTGATCGTTTTCTACACCTAACGAAAATCCAAATTGATCATCGGGCATTGCATCTGATGCAGTGAGGCGGTCCACCAGTTCCCAAATCTCATTGTAACGAAATACATAAACTACTCCTCTTGATTCATTCGATTCGTGTGCTGCTATAAACAACGTTCTATCTCGTACAGCAATGGATCTTCCGAATCGCTCAAGTTCTCGATTCACCGACAGAATCGTTGGTTTCTGTGTAGGATCATCCACTTGGTAAACATACACTTCTCCGAGATAGGCGACATTCGTGGTTTCACCGATAAAGATATGTTTATCAGTCACTGCCACTGCTCCACCAAACGACTGTGCGTGTGCACACACAGAAGATGTTGGTAGGAGAAAACACAAAAGAAGATGAATTCTACAGATCATTCTCAAATCCAGATGTAATTGAATAACTGTAATTACCAGACAATAGAAGCACTCTCGAATTTTCGACAAGATTTCCAGAATAGTAAAATCCGATTATTGCAAAACCTTAATGAAGATAAGAATATTTAAACAACTAAATAGTTCCCGTCCGAAAAAGCTCGGTTTTTCACGTTTTCAATTGTCGTCAAAATGACTTATGTTTTTGCCTTAAAGCCGAAATGATGCATTTCTAATACATTATTTCGGGCAGTTTATCGTGAATCGACGTACCTCTGGTGTTCGCTCACATGAGCACGTTCTAGTCCTCCTCACTCTTACGCTTGGTGGGTGGGGATCTACGCCGCCAGACGTAGTCGTTTTTCTCGCTTCTCTTTACGTCGGAGTCGCTTGAATTCGCGCTATTGAATCATGGTGTCTAACCGATACAGGTTCGCCGCAACAACGGTGCACTCTACGGCACCACGCTCAAATCTCTTCTCGTTCGCCTCTCGGATCAACCATATTCCACGATGGTTCAGCGTATTCATGCACGATTTCACCCGTAATGCCCTTGACATGTCTCCTTGTACTCTTCTGTATTCTGACGCTCCTTTTTTTGACATAACTACCGTCACCAGCTTCGTCTCTGTCTCTAATTGTTCTTGAAACTTTGGATTGTAAAATTCCAGATCAAACGAACAGGTCATCGTCAAATGTGGATATTGTGCCTCCATGGATTGCACCAACGGTACAGCCATGTCAATATCGGTCCCTTCCCACTCAATGCCATACCCCAGAACAAACAGATAGGCATTCTTCATGATTGCCACAGGAACCTCTAATTCAACCAAGATCTCAGACTATCCCTTGACGATCCAACGCGTGAAGGGCTTGAAGATAGAATAGACTTTTTCATACCATTGATATGGGAATTATATCCATAAGTAACCATTTATGTAGCTACTGACAGATCCATTTTGCGGCTCATAGGAGTCTCTAACGAGAACGCTCCTCCATGTGTAGATGCCCCAATCCCAGAGGCCTGTAATACATTCGCAGATGCGTTCATATCTGCGTGATCCGTATGACCACAGGCCATACACTTAAACTTGCTCCGTGTCTTGCGATTCTCTTTGCTTGTATGCCCACACTTATATATTCGGATCTACAGAGACGTAGAATCGTTTAATTGCTGTATTTGAGTAAATATTGAGGTCTAATGAAAAGCCTCTATCGTGCTATGGGAGCACAAGGGTATCTTTGTAGTGACTTGATATTCTTTTCAAACATGCACTTATAGATAATTTTTCAAATATGCCTTAAACCCTAGACTATAGTTCGGGGAGTATCATTTTTATGATGTAGGGTTGTTATGCACAAATTTTATGTAGATTTATTGTTTTGTCTTTTTGTGTTATCCTTATGTCTTAATGGTATTGCCGATGCGCAGATTCGTCCATCTCCTTACGAACTGGTTGAAATTTTTAGGATTGGACACGAAGCTGATGGAGATACTATATTCTTCCGCAATCATGAGTTTATGGAGATTACTGTGGATAACACAGGATCCATCTTCGTTGGAGGTTGGAACGAATCACCTGTTATGGGTTTTTCAAATCAGGGAAATTTTATAGGTCTTGTGGTATCCAAAGGGGAGGGACCAGGAGAGTTTAAGAGGAGTGACAGCATTACTATTGGACTAGGAGGGAAAATTTATGTTTTCGATACAGATTTATATCGACTATCAGCCTTTGAGTCAGGAACGTTTCAGTATAGTCATAGCTTAAGTACATTCAACCCCCTAGAATAATGCTACGATTTATTTTCTTTTTAACGCTGTTTTCCTTTACGGTTACTGGTTCACTTGCACAAAGTGAGCAAGGGCTGATAAATCAAACTTTTGAGGCATTGAAAGCCTTATATAGATCAACCGATGGGGGAAACTGGAACTATGATGAGGGATGGGATACAACGGCTGCTCCAATGTCTATGGAAGAGTTTAACGATTGGTGGGGAATCACGGTGTCAAACGGTAATCTTGAAAAGCTGAATTTGAATGGAAGAAACTTAACGGGTAGCATTCCCCCTGAAATAGGGAGCTTGCGTAATCTTAAAGAGCTGTGGTTGAGTAGCAACAATTTAACGGGTAGCATCCCCCCCTGAACTAGGGAATTTGGCTAATCTTAAAGAGCTGGGTTTGAGTAGCAACAATTTAACGGGTAGCATCCCCCCAGAAATAGGGAGCTTGCGTAATCTTAAAGTGCTGTATTTGGGTTACAATAATTTAACGAGCATCCCCCCAGAAATAGGAAACTTGGTTAATCTTGAATGGCTGTATTTGGGTGAAAACAATTTAACGGGTAGCATCCCCCCTGAAATAGGGAGATTGGCTAATCTTAAATATCTATATTTGAGTTATACCAAATTAACGGGTAGCATCCCCCCTGAAATAGGGAGCTTGCGTAATCTTAAAAAGCTGTGGTTGCGTTTCAACAATTTAACGGGTAGCATCCCCCCAGAAATAGGGAGATTGGCTAATCTTAGAGGGCTGAGGTTGGATGAAAATAATTTAACGGGTAGCATCCCCCCTGAAATAGGGAACTTGACTAATCTTGAAGTGCTGAGGTTGGATGAAAATAATTTAACGGGTAGCATCCCCCCTGAAATAGGAAGCCTGTCTAATCTTGAATTTCTGTGGTTGTGGGACAATAATTTAACGGGTAGCATCCCCCCTGAAATAGGGAGCTTGCGTAATCTTAAAGAGCTGTGGTTGCCTTTCAACAATTTAACGGGTAGCATCCCCCCTGAAATAGGGAACTTGGCTAATCTTAGAGAGCTGATTTTGGATGGAAATAACTTAACGGGTAGCATCCCCCCTGAAATAGGGAACTTGCGTAATCTTGAAGGGCTACGGTTGGATGAAAACAATTTAACGGGTAGCATCCCCAGATCATTTCTGAATTTATTATATATGAGATATTTTTATTGGAGCAATAATGATGGCTTGTGTGCTCCCCCTGATGATGAATTTCAAGGTTGGATAAACAGATTTAATCCAGGTCCGACTTGTATATCTACTGTTTCCGTTGAAGAATCCAACTATGAACTACCTACTTTTTTCACTTTGCAAGGGAGCTATCCGAATCCGTTTCGGGAGGCCGTAACCCTACAATTTGATCTACCTTACCCCGCTTATGTGGATGTAGAGATTATAGACATGATGGGTAGGGTTGTATATGACCTTTCCGATGTGAGCCTGTCTACTGGATGGGCGAGGGAGATAGAACTTCATAGCCCGAATCTTGCACCTGGAACGTATCTGTACCGATTGAATGTAGATAGTCCAGAGGGAAACTCTACGCACACGGGGAGATTTGTTAAAATTCAATGATCCATCTATGTACGTAATATGACACCCCAAGAAAAACCCTACTTGATTTTGTTCAATACGACTTATCCGAATGGATCAAGCCGCTGCGTGAATCTACCCAGATTAAAGGGGTTGGACTCCATGAATGGATCAACTCCAATGGAAGCCGTGAAAAGGATTATGAGGTTATTACAGATTGATGAGAAAACCCCAATTCGAGTAATGAAATTTTCGTATTGTATGATACAGATTTATCTGTACATGAAGATATTGGAATGTCTACGACTGGTAAAGGATTCCGACTGACTCCCTACCAGATAGAGCAACTCAATGACCGAATCCGTCAATATGATGGACTTGAAGATATGGAGCAATGAGCAATAAGGATGTTACTGTTTGTGAGATTTCCAAAATGATTGATCAATCAAGATCACGGCCGCGGGGATACATAGTTAAGGCTGCTACCCAATATGTCAAGATTGGAGATAGGGAAATTCCTATCTGTGATCAATATGCACATTTCTTGAAGATTGATGAATCAACTGGGAGAGCTGCCAAGTCCGTGAATACTGGATATGTATTGAGCGGTTTGAGTGAGTTGAATCTGAATGAACCCCTATCCCCCGAAAATCAAAAATTACTCGAGGTACTCAATGCAAGGATCAAGAATTTCGATGGATCAATGATTGAGCCGACTGATTCCGAGCATGAAGAAATTTGAGTATTTGCGTGGTTTATCCTATTCCGAGCGGTTGTATCTGTTTGATAAGTGGATTGATCAACAATTTGAAGAATTACGAAATGATCCGAGCGCGATCCGATATACCATATTCTTGGATCAAGGAAATGACTATTACGAATTTCGGAACCAAGCCGCGGCGCTGCCCAATGGATTTATTCAAATAGAAAAAATCATTACGATAGAATGGTTGGCTATGGATTTGAAAATTGCTCCATGTACATGATCAATCTGAATACGGGGGAGCAACTCCCTAAAATGAAAATACAGATCAATGATGATGATGGGTTCACTTTGTGGCACCCTGATTTTTCGAGTATTGTTAGGACTGGTTGATTATTCCAGGTCACGCACGCACGCGCGTGAGAGCGGGTCGATTAGGGAATTATCTATCTGTGAGCAATGAACCGCGTGAAATGACTATGTACATGATGCTATACTCCAATGACTCAATCAACTGGTAAATGATCCTACTGAACTCTACAAGTCCCCAGATTCAAATATAGCCTATCTGTGAGCGGGTTCGCGGGGTAGGGAGCCGTTGCAAGATAATGATTTCATTTTATTACTTGGAATAATGCAACTTGTTCCAATTATAACTTCAAACGTTACTCAGCTCCCCAAGAACTAGACTAGGTATTGCTTAGTAGGTGTACCAAAATAATGGTCAGAAGGGAGATTCCAAGCCCCCCAAGTATACTGACCAACCACCTGATCAACCTCAACTCAGACTTAAAACTTTCTGCAGGCATTGCCTTTTGAATTTCTACAAGCTCGTGGGTTTCTGATTCGGTAAGATCTCCATGATCCATCCATTGCAAACAAGGAAAATGCTCTTGTTTGCAAAAACTCAAATGGAGTCGTCTTGTCTTTCTTTGCCATGAAGAATCAGTTTCTCTAGTTCACAAATCTACATACGAATGGTTCTAATGCCTGAGAATACTATTCACCTTTTGAATGTATGAGCTTCAACCATAATGGTTTGCATGAGGTTTTATCATCAAAACAATCAGAGACAGATCTATATCCTGTCCGTAAAGGGCTTGAAGAGAGTCTTTTTCTTGTCAAACAGCAGATGGCAAATCCCCGGCGATCCATTACGGTGCTTGGCAAATAGAGATCCATTGGTATACATGGCTGAGAAATTGACTGGTAGTCATCCCCCTTCGCTCGCACGCGGGTCTTCAGGCAAAAAAAGAACGAGATCGGCATCCTGCTCTACGGCCCCAGACTCACGCAAGTTCGAGAGCTTGGGCGGCTCTGAGCGATCCTCCACCTGTCTGTTAAGCTGAGACAGTGCAATCACTGGAACATTCAGTTCTCTTGCATCGCCCTTCAATGTTCGGGTGATCTGGGCAACGTGCTGCTCCCGAGGAAGTCCCTTTTCTGCTACGCTCAGCAACTGAAGATAGTCGACCACAATCAGAGCTATGCGATGCTTGGCCTTCGTGCGAAGGCACCGTGCCCTTAATTCCTGGGGAGTCAGCCCACCACTGCACTCACGGCATAGAGCAGGTCATCATTATTTCCGCAGTGCGAGCAAGGATGTGCCATAGATCAGGATCATGGCTGTTGATCTTGGGAATGTCCGATAAACCATTCCCACTCAAACATGCTTAGGGCTCGGGCTGTCAGCTGCTGACTGGACATCTCCAGTGAAAAAACAAGGTGGGCACCATAGAGTTCAGCGTAAAGGTGAGAGCGAGCGACGTTTTCCCCTCGCCTAGACGAGCCGCGAGTACAATTAAATCACCCGACTGCCATCCATTCGTTTGTTTGTCCAGATCATCAATTCCACTCTGTACACCTGACTTGTATTCGGATCTAGCGAGATTGACGACATACTCTTTCGCTTCTTCCTTTAGACTCAGCGCACCCGCCGCCCCTCGCGTCACTTCTTCAAAGAGGGACTGAATATGAGAGTCAATGTCTGCAAGACACTTTACTGGATCTGTGGTGGGATCATAAGCTCGAATGATGTTTTTCCCCATAGAGGTGATCAGTAACCTAAGGACGTAGAGTTGTTGGAGAATGAGAATGTGGTAGTCCAGACTCGCAGCGTAGACGAGACCGTCACCCTGATCTGGTTCCATAATCTCCTCGGATGTGATGGTTGAATCAGGGGAGTTGACTCTTGTTAATATAGACACTGGATCGATTGTATCTCCCTGTTGGAATTGATCCTGAATGACCTTAAAGATGGCTTGATGTTTGGGGCGATAGAAGAGTTCAGGATTGCTGATTTTGGAGAATAGGGTCGCGGCGGACTCTGCGGATGCCATTGCAGTGAAGAGAAACGCTCTCTCAAGATTCATGTCGTGCAGTGCAACGCGACCAAAATCGTCATGGGGCGTGGTGGGATGGAATTGGATGATGTTTTGCATGATCATATAAATTAATATTGGTAGTTACTACCGTAGCCCAAAGGAAAGGACTCGATGAGCGCTTCGCATCTTCGCCTGCAGATGCGGGTCAAATCTTTCCCTTTCAGGAAGAGTAATTGTAGATATTGAGGCTTTCGACGTTTCGTGGGGAAAGAGATAAACATAATGGAGTGCCCGGTCCGCAAAGCAGTTTTTATCTTCCAGTATCCCCAATGCAGCTGTGATCACCCTGGTGCGTAGAGCACTTGATGCCATCTCGTTTTCTATCACCTTGGCTGGCAAGCGCCCCAATCGATCTGCAAGATGAAGACGCAAAACGTACTCCACCAAATCCGAATATTCGGGATTCATCGCCACATTCCAGACGGGGTCTCCTTCAGAAATATTTAGTACTACCAGATGATGCTTGATCCAAGGCATCCGCTACTGAATTTTGTGCCGGTCAATGTCCGCATGCTTGGCAACTCCACGCTGGAATGGCGTCATTTTTTCGAATCATAGGCGTTTGCACCTAAAATCTCTTCTGTTCTTCTTCTGATTCCGCTTCCACTTATTGATCTTCCACTTGGTACGTTTGAACCGTCCAGATCCTTTCTGTTGGCGGGCCAACTTTCGTGCCATCTACGAATCTTGATCTCTTTATCCGTTAAGTTAGGTAAGGATAGAATCTCCTGCTTTTCATCAGTACAGGAATAAGAAATGTTATAGGCGTTCAAGGCAACACCAATTTCTTTGCCGTCATCTATCTTTTCTGGTAAATCAAAGACTTTATA
>JAPOUL010000077.1 GCA_026708685.1 Bacteroidota bacterium | reverse complement strand
CATCCCATTGACATCGCTCACGTATAAAGCAGTAGATGACAACGGGGCACAGGACAGTCTTCGCTTCAGTATTGAAGTGGTTTCTCCTGTCCATACAGAACAAAGTTCTGCAATACCACAAGAATTTCTGGGATATTCGAATTACCCCAACCCGTTCAGTAATTCCACGAATCTGGTCTTTGATCTTCCATGGCCTGCACTGGTGCAGGTGGATGTTATCGATGTAATGGGGCGGCTCGTAATTGCGATTCCGTCGGTGTATCTGAGTGCAGGATGGGGACAGGAAATAGAACTGACCGAGTTAAAATTGCCTTCGGGACCTTATCTGTATCGGATTCATGCAACATCTCTGGACGAAAAATCTTCTACAGTCCATGTCGGATACTTTATGAGTGTCAAATAATACATGGGAGGCGGATGCGAGCTCGCCAGATAGCATCTCATGATCTAATATCACCCGTGAAGATTCAAAGTAGAATCATCATTATGCTCTGTTTTTGGGAACGATTTTAGAGTGCAGATTCCATTGGGGAAGTTTCCCAGATCATATCAATCCACGCAGATCATTACTGCACTGACGTATCAATTTCGAAATGATCATCCCTGAGGAATGCTCTAACATGCGGCTATCATGAGCCAGTCCATCTGGAGAACACATAAAGGTTGAGTGTGCATGATCTGAGTCGTTCAAGTGCAGATGTATATAAAAAGATGATCCAGACCTACACATCTTTCAGCACTCTTGTTTCCGTACTCAATCGACGAGATTCCGTTGCTCTAAATCATTCTCACAGACATTTTTCATCAATCATTCTTACGCTTTGTAAGTAAAACGGAGTGGAACCATGATTCTGTTTGCCTCGGATGGACTAGATGATATCTATTGAAGAAAATCACTTCATTTTGATTCCAGTGATGTTCATATTGGCTCTTCATGGCCATCATCACTGATTTGTTCTTGAGGTACAGGTTTGTAGGATCGGTCGGTAGATGTCAGTAATCAACTTGATCCATTTCGTGTTTAAGTTTGCAATACAGATAGATGATGGACTGAGACGATTGATCTCCTTACATGAATGGTGTGTGTAATCATAGTAGGTTAACATTGCACTATTCTCTCCACTTCTGAACATCGTCTGCATCTACATTTGTTTTCTATTACCTGTGCATAACTGAATTTTAATCGTTTGAATGTGATCACCACAGTCTATCAGTGGAATGGTGATCATCATTCGTGAATTGACCAATGCTTTATTTGTTATGACTTACCATTCATCTTCCACTTCTAAGATAGGGGCGTTAACACCTGAACATGCCTCTGTGCTTGTCCAAGTTCTCACCATCGTTCTGTTCGCAACGATGACCGCGATAGGTGCACAAATTCGAATCTATGTGTGGGAAATCCCCTTGACCTTACAGACTCTGTTTGTCTATGGAAGTGGTCTCATCCTCGGAGCACGTAATGGTTTTCTATCGATGACACTGTACTTGTTGATGGGGTTATTTTTCCCCGTCTATGCGGGTAGTGGTCACGGATTCACTTACTTGATGAGCTCTGTCAGTGCCGGGTATTTATTTGGCATGCCCCTTTCTGCATATGTGATTGGGATGATTGGAAAACGTACATCATCGGTTCTTGGTGGAATTCTATCGGTTCTTGCGGGCTCTGTTGTGCTTTTTACATGTGGTGTCGTTTGGTTGCACTATGCTGCTTCTCATGCCAGCTGGTGGATGTCTATTGAGGTGGGTTGGCTTCGATTTGTTGCTATTGATGCAGTTAAAGTTCTAATGGTGTCTCTAACGTATAGTGGGTTACGACGCTGGTTGTAACCAGATCTGATGCGCCTTCTATGGTTACTCTTCTTCACGGGCAGTTGGTTTTTGCCAACGGTTGCAGTTGCACAGTCCAGTGTTTTATATGAACCAGAGGTTCAGGCCTCGGCCAGTGCTGGGCTGGAAGCATTGTATGATTTTCAGTTTGCCAGAGCAGACTCACTCTTTCACTTGATTTCCGAGCAACACTCGGACCACCCGATTGGGCCGTGCCTTGAGGCATTAACATTGTGGTGGACGATTCTGCTCAATTTAGGCGATAGAAGCCACGATGAAGCATTCTTTGCTGCCATGGATGAGGTGATCCAGCGAAGCAACGAACGTTTATCCCGTAATAAGAGTGATTTTGATGCGATGTTTTTCAAGGGCATTGCACTTGGATTCCGGGGGCGTTTACGGTCAAATCGACGTGACTGGATACGAGCTGCTGCAGATGGAAAGCGGGCGATGGATTACGTATTGGCAGTCGCTGATGCGGATTCCAGCAATGCTGATTTTGCATTGGGTCGCGGTCTTTATCAGTATTATGCCGCTCTGATACGAGACAAGTATCCATCGTTACGACCGATTACAGCATTTCTTCCATCAGGCAATCGGAGGCTTGGACTGCAGGAGTTAATCCGCACGGCTACCGATGGTTACTATATGCAAACCGAAGCGATGTATTTTCTTGTGCAGATCAATTATCTCTACGAGAGAAATTTTCGTGCGTCCGTTGAGCAGATTTCATGGTTGAGGGATCGTTTTCCAAACAACTCTTTTTTTCATACTTTGGAGGGACGAATTTATGCTGGCTGGCATCAATGGGCGGCATCAGATACGGTTTTCACCGCCGTACTAGAACGCTACAAGGATCGACAGATCGGCTACACTCCATCCATGGCAGAGCAGGCACTGTATTTTCTTGCCCGTTCCAGAATTGTTAAAGATGAGCCGAGCTCTGCACTGACCTTCTTGCTATCCCTTGAGGCACTCACTGCGAGGCTTGACACGGACAGCTACTTCAGGGTTTTGGGGCGGCTTTACCAAGGGATTGCCCATGATCTCATGGGGCAACGCGATCAGGCAGTCGCCCGTTACAGAGAGGTACTCAGAATGAAGCGTTGGGGATCCAGCCACTCCAATGCACGAAGATATATTGCAGAGCCTTATGTCGCTCATCAGTGAATCCAGTGCTAACTTTCGTCAGCACTTGGGCCATAGCTCGGTGGGAGCGGCACATTGTTCATCCGAAGGTATATCGACAGCTGTGCTCTGTGGTGAATCAAGTGACTGATTCCAAAGCGACGCAGGACCGTTGCCTTCGGTTCTGTAAAATAGGTCTGATCCCCGTAGGATAAGGTCCATGGCTCGCCAAGTGTATCCAGCGTTGTACGATCAAGAACCTTACGCAGTTGACGTTCCTTTTCGTCAAAGGAAGCCATCAAGGCTTTCTGAGATGTGGCTTCTGTCTGCGGCCATGGTTGAGCCAGATCAACACCATCCTCTTCCAGTGTGACCACCTGCCACCAGAGCAGGTCAACAATATGGGAAGCCAGCTTCCCCATCGTCCATGACTTTTCATGTGGTTGCCAGTCAAAGCAGTCATCAGGCACACGAGATAGCATGTTTCGTGTAACCGCTAATTCGTAATCAGTATCGCCAAAAGCGAGGTGGAGAGGATCTAAGGTCATCAGGGAGTGTTTGATCATGAAAGTGAGCTAACGGGAAACTTGTTAGCAGACAGGATGTTCCTTTTGTTGTTGGATAGGGTAGACCATGTTGAAGATTTCTTGTGGTGTTCGCCGAAACAATAGGTTCTATGGTAACGAACGGTTCACCTTAGGAATGTTGGCTTGGAATGAAGATGTCGCTTATGGTTGGTGACCATGCTTGATGAGGATTCCAGCAGTGCGGTGATTTGATGGATGCGAATCAAAGATGAACTCAATGGTTTCCATTGTTGTACGGATGATTTTTCCCCTAAAACCGCTGAACTCTTTCAGTTTGATCGTATATTTCCTAAAATGGACATTTTGTATAGGTCTCATTCGTATTGGACCTGTACAGTTTGGACTCTCTTGGTCAGGTTCCAATTGCAAGTCTCATTCCTTCGAAATCAACGCTGAACAAGAACAGGAGGCACTCTGGTCTCTGTTCATGACGCGTTTAATCATTTGTTCAACTCAATAGAGTGGTATCATGAATTACCTTGACTCTCCCGACTCCATCAAAGAGTACCGGGGGAAACTGGATCAACCAGTAGACACAAGATTTGGAATTGTGGTTAGCAGGTATTATAAAACTATCGCTGATCAATTACTTGACGGTTGTCTAGAAGTTCTCAGAGAGCATAAGGTGGACAAGGTGGATGTTGCTTGGGTTCCAGGTGCTTACGAATTACCCATGGGTGCCCTGCACATGATGGATCACCAAAGCTATGATGCATTGATTGCCCTTGGAGCGATTATTCGTGGAAAAACCTATCATTTTGAACTCATCAGTCAGGCATGCATCCGTGGTTTGAGTAGACTGTCAGAACAATCAGGTGTCTATGTATCCTTAGGAGTGATCACGACGGACAATGTCCAACAAGCTCAAGTTCGATCGGCACCAGGTCCCAATAACAAGGGCAGAGAAGCTGGATTAGCTGCCTTGGAAATGCATGGACTTTTTCGAGAATTCCATCATGAAACGTCACGTTTTGACCCGTAGTATCGGTTACTGGGTCTTGATCTGTCTACTGTTGCTCACAGCACAGGTAGATGCTCAATCCCTTCGATCGTGGTCAGCACATACCAGTGCCAGACTGGTGACCAGTCTATCGGCCGGTTCTTCCATGGTATGGGTTGCCTCAACTGGCGGGATCTTTGGATATGATCCGAGTACTGGGCAACTCTCCAGATTCACGGCTGCTGAAGGCCTGTATGATGTGAATGTGCGTGCGATTGCATGGGACTCCGACCGACAGGTGGTGTGGACTGGATATACCGATGGTGTCTTTGAACGGCTTGACCTTTCCACGGGAGAGGTCGTGACCTTTTTTGATATTTTCCGAAGCGACAGATTTCCATCCAAGGTCATCAATGAAATGGTCATTATTGGTGATAGTCTTCTGATTGCAACTGGATTTGGGCTTGTAGTCTTTGACCCATCCCAGAATGAAGTCCGAGATACCTACAGTCGATTCGGGGAGATTACCGCTGCCACGGCGGTCAATGATGTCGCTGTCATTGATGCCCCAGATGGAACGCGTCATCTATGGGTAGGAACCGATACAGGCGTTGCCAGTGCTCCCTTGAGCAGTAGAAGTTTACAGGATCCAAGCAGCTGGACTTCGGTGACCAATGTACAGCCAGCATCCAAGGTCACCGACCTTGTGTATCACCATCATCGAGTCTATGTCGGCACTCCTTTAGGGCTTGGGACTCGTAGGTCCGACGGGACATTCACGCGTGTGGGATCATCCAATCGCCCCATCATGGATTTGGATATCCTTGACGATAAGGTGATTGCTGTCACACAATTCAGGATACGAGCATACGATCCACAGGGGAATGAAACCATTCCCGTTGATGGCTTTGAAGATTTGCAGGCGGTTGCTGTCCATCAATCTACGGTATGGCTGGGGGATGCACAGCGGGGATTGAATCAATACTCCAAAACGGACGGATCGACATCCTTAACCCTTGTCACCTCAGATCTCTATCCTGATGGCCCCTTTGATTCTCTTTTTGAGGATTTAGTTACTGGGCCTGATGGATCGCTTTGGGCCGCTGCCCAGCGTGGTCTTGCGAGGACAGGATTCTATCGCAGGAATTCTGATGGAGATTGGACGAATTTTACAGGTCGGTTTGTAGATGCCTTAAAGGATAGAGGGGGGTACTGGCGGGTCCATGTAGATGGCCAGGCAACCGCATGGGCCGGTTCGCGTGGTGGTGGTCTGGCCCATGTTTCATCCGATGATGCGGTCACGGTGTATGATCAGTCCAACTCAACATTAAGCCCAGCGTCTGGTACCCAGAATTATATCATTATTGGTGGCATTGGAAGTGACGAAGACGGATACCTGTGGGTGACCAATACCATATCGCAGTATCCCTTGCATGTAAGAGATCCTGAGGGTAACTGGACCCGTTTGTTACCTCCGTTATGCCAAGGTGCACCTCAATCTACTGGACTTGGAGATATTATTGTTGACTCTAATGGGATCAAGTGGATTATTTTATTGGAGCCGGGGAATTTGAATCTTACACGAGGCATCCTCATTTTAGATACCAGTGGTACTCCCGAAGATCAGAGCGATGATGTATGTCGTTTCTATTCAAGTCCAGGATCCAACGGCACAGGGCTACCCGGATCTCAAATCCAGTCCATCACAGAAGATCTATCGGGTCGCATATGGATTGGCACCAATGGTGGTCCTGCTTTTTTTAGGACATCCACTTTGGTAGCTAGTGATCCAGGCCTAGAGGCAGTCTGGCCCGTGTGGGATGATCGGACCGATGGAACGTATGTATTGCGTGGGCTGAGTGTCAACGATATTGCGGCAGATCCATCCAACCGGTTATGGATGGCGACCCCCGATGGTCTTTACCTGCTATCCGAGAGTGATGGGTACAATCTGGTGGCCCATTACACATCCGATAATTCGCCCTTGTTTTCGAATCAAGTGTTGACCATTACGGTAGAAGAAACCAGTGGAGAAGTCTTTATTGGTACCGATAAAGGTCTCGTTAGTGCATACAGTGATGCGGTGAAGTCATCTGAACAAGTTCAGGACTTGTTCGTTTACCCGAATCCTGTTGAGATAATGTCTGACCAATCTCCACAAGTGTATATTGAGGGATTGGTTGCAGAAACAGAAATTTCGATCACATCCATCCATGGAGAACTGGTTCGCCGCATGCAGGCACGCGGTGGCAGGGGATTGTGGAACGGGCGTGACCAGACGGGAAATCTTGTTCCTTCTGGGATGTATCTGATTGTTGCAAGGGGCAAAAACGGTGAAGGTATTGCCTACGGCAAGATTGCTGTTATCCATTAAGCTTCGGTCATTATACAGACGGGTTTGTGTGTATAGGTGAAACTATATTATTTTTTGACATGGTGACCGTAGCTCAGGTGGTTAGAGCGCCAGGTTGTGGCCCTGGAGGTCGGGGGTTCAAGTCCCCTCGGTCACCCATTACGTTAATTGCCGCGTTCGTCTAGGGGTTAGGACGCCGGCCTTTCACGCCGGTAACACGGGTTCAAATCCCGTACGCGGTACTTTTGCGAGGATGAAGCATCGCATTGCAAGTGCGAGGGCCAGTGGGATGGTTGCCATTGGAAAGTCTTGAGGCCACCACATGCTCCCAAGTGCAAAGAGGGTTGCACTCACTCCTGATGTCCACCAATAGATGGATGCCCACCGCCATTTTGAAAACCATAGTGGAATCAGGTGAAGGGGCCATGCCCACATGATATGGAGGTTCGGACGAGTAATTTCGTGTACAGACACCAACCAAAAAAATGTGATCAGTAGCCCAATCATGGACACCATACCCATGAAGATAACATCAAACCTTCGCCGTCGTGGTGTTCTGAAATCCCTGACGGAGAGATAGAGTGCAATCAAGCAAAGGATCCATCCTATCCAAGTAGGGATTGACATGAACTGTCGGGGGGTAGGGGAGATCGGTTCACCAAACAGCGTGTCCGTTTGAGCAACCAGAGGATGTTGATCACGTTTTTGAGCATTTTCCAAAAGAATTTGGAATTCTATGGGCAGAAAACTGAGCTGGCGGCGAGTAGAAAATTCGTCAACGGGGATCCCCATCGCGACGTTGATGGCAACATCTAAGGCTGGTTTTGTACGTAGATAAGGACGGATCAAGTCTCGAAATGAGATGCCAACGGATTGAGAGTTGACGAGCTGGACATCAAGGGCATCTTCCAGTACTTCAAGAATTCGTGTCGCACAATTATCATACAGAAAATCATAACGATAGACCCGGTTTTCAGGGAGGGCGTTCACTCTGAGGAGTTCATAGAGCGTTTGGATTTCCTGTTGATTCATATCAAGATGTTGCTGCACAACTCCGCGCCCTTCGGTCACCCAAGAGTGTTCAACCAAGGCTTGCGATTGATGCAATGATAGTTGGTAATCCAGCTTTCCATAGGCAAATCTTGCCATAAAGGATAGGGGGCTCCGAAAGTCAAACGTACCATAGTTATAGGAGATGTCAAATCCAGTCGTTGGATCCCAAATTCGAAGTGCACTATGTCCCCATAGAGCATAAATGGCTTCTCCAGGGTAGATCGTTAGGACAGATACGCGGGCAGAATCGGAAATCTGGGCGTGTACAGAGAAAGGGTATGCCGAAGGGATACTCAGGAAAAAGATGAACAGGAGTCCACGCAAACGGGTTAACTGCATCCCACTTGAATGTGATGAATTTAACAAAAAAGAATCGTGCTCAAGCTACCCTTGATGCACTTTCAAAAGTGATTCCACATCCTGAAACCGAGTTAAGGTATTCGGATGAATATGAACTGATTGTCGCCGTCATTCTCTCAGCACAGTGCACGGATGTACGGGTTAACATGGTTACGCCAGAGCTGTTCAAATGCTGGCCCACCTTTCAGGCTCTGGCCTCTGCAACCCCTGAGGAGGTTGTACGGGTGATTTCTTCCATCTCCTATCCGAATAACAAATCAAAACACTTGGTTGGCATGGCCTCTATGGTAATTGAGGATTTCGGGGGGCAACTTCCCCGGGATCAGGCTTCGTTGATGAAGTTACCCGGTGTCGGTCGAAAAACGGCACAGGTGGTATCGTCTGTTGCCTTTGGAGATCGGGATGCTCTCCCGGTCGACACGCATGTGTTTCGAGTTGCCAATAGGATTGGGCTTGTGGAGCATGCGGATACCCCTCTCAAGGTAGAAATGGGATTGAAGAAGGTCATTCCTCGGGATAAGTGGGGTGTGGCCCATCATCTCTTGATTCTTCATGGACGCTATACATGTACGGCTCGGAATCCTGACTGTGCATCTTGTGTCATTACCGGTCTATGCAAGTATTACCAATCCACCTTACGTCTTCCAGAGCCAATGGAGGAGCTCAATCCCAAAAAGGGTTCTTACTATTGTGCAACGAGGCGATATTATTTTGACGAGCCAAGTTGGCGGGTTGACCGTCACGGAATACGACAGCTTTCGTGTCCTCAGTGTGACTCAATGAATGTATATGTTACAAAGACTGGACGTACAACCAAGACCGTTCGTGACTACAGAATTGATTAACCGTTTCCCCAAACAAACAGATGTCAAGTCAACATATTCTTATGATTTTGGATGGCTATGGGATTGCATCCGATCCCAGTGTGAGTGCAATAGATCAAGCCTACAAGCCATATTTAGATCAACTATTTACTCGTTATCCCCACAGTACTCTTGAAGCTTCGGGGCGTCCAGTTGGTTTACCTCCTGGCCAGATGGGCAACAGTGAAGTTGGTCACATGAACCTTGGGGCAGGTCGAATTGTGAACCAAGAAATTACACGTATTGATCTAGCGATTGAGGACGAATCCATCTACCAAAATGAAGTTCTTGTTCTCGCCGCACAGCATGCACGCCATTCTCGCCTTCATTTGATGGGATTATTCTCAGATGGTGGTGTACACAGTCATCTCCGGCATCTGACCGCTCTGTGCCAGTTAGCGAAGAAACAGGGATTATCGCGTGAACAGGTATGTATTCACGCATTTACTGACGGAAGGGATGCTGACCCGCATGGGGGGATCAAGTATGCCCAGGAGTTTCAAAACGAAGCAGGTCATCTCGGTCAACTCACCACCGTGATCGGTCGCTATCATGCTATGGATCGGGATCAGAGATGGCATAGAACGCAGAAGGCCTATGACATGTTGGTTCATGGCAGGGGAATGAAATCGGACAGTGCAACTGCTGTTTTTGAGTCAAGTTATGCATCTGGGATTACGGATGAATTTATTGAACCACACATCCTTGAGCCAGTGATGATCAAAGACGGAGACGCTGTTGTGTTTTTTAATTTTAGAGCAGATCGCGGCCGCCAGTTGGTAAATGCCTTTACACAGGTCCCAACGGATGCACAGTTTCCTGTTGTTTCGTTTTCCAATTTATTTTTTGCGACACTGACTCCGTACGATAAGAGTTTTGGATTACCAGTAGCATTTGACAAGGTTGATCTTCAGGAAACTCTTGGCGAGGTCATAGCGAATGCGGGTCTTCGTCAACTCAGAGTCGCAGAAACCGAAAAATACCCTCATGTAACGTATTTCTTCAGTGGTGGGCGAGAAGAGTTGTTTGAAGGTGAAGAACGTTTGTTGATCAACTCACCCAAAGTTGCAACCTATGATTTACAGCCCGAAATGAGTGCACCTGAGGTTTCCAGCAAATGTGCTGAAGCACTCAAGACGGGCACTTTTAATTTTGTCTGCATCAACTTTGCCAACCCTGACATGGTGGGCCATACTGGAGTCTTTGATGCAGCTGTCAAGGCCGTTGAAGCTGTTGATCAGGCCGTGCGTGTCGTGGTTGAGACAGCCATCAATGCAGGATATGGAATTACGATCATCGCGGATCACGGGAATGCAGATTATATGATGAATGAAGATGGGACACCAAATACGGCCCACTCAACCGCTCTCGTCCCGCATCTGATCATCAAGGAAGGATTTACGGGTCCAATCCAACATGGAAAGTTGGGCGATATTGCTCCTACCATTTTGCGTTTGATGGATTTAGATATTCCAGAGAGGATGACGGGTAAGGTTCTGGTTTCCTAACTTGTGGACTGGGTTGAATACTCTCAGGGTGAAGGAGGCTAATTCATTTTTTTCACTTGATCAATGATGTGTGCATGCAGTGGTATCTGACCTCACTGTATGTAAACCATTCATGCATCCAATGTATGATGTAGATATGGTCATTTCCATCCCAATCTACTTGTAGCGTTCCACTTCAACAAATTGAATTTATCATAGATCAAGTCTATTTCAA